>ONAS01000096.1 GCA_900315815.1 uncultured Eubacteriales bacterium | reverse complement strand
ATCCCAAGGAGATCGAGGAATTCATCTACACCAACCCGAAGGTCTCCGACGTTCAGGTCATCGGCGTTCCGGATGAGAACTACGGCGAAGAGATCATGGCGTGCGTCATCCTCAAGGAGGGCGAGACCATGACCGAGCAGGAGATGAAGGACTTTGTCGCGGCGAATATGGCGCGTCACAAGGTACCGCGCTATGTCGCGTTTGTCGATTCGTTCCCGATGAACGCCGCCGGCAAGATCCTCAAGTACAAGATGCGCGAGGACGCGGTCGAGAAGCTCGGACTCCAGAAAGCGGCAAGTGTGGTGACGGCCTGATGAAAAACGGATTCTTTGTCATTGACACCCACTGTCATATCTACCCCGAAAAAATCGCCGCCAAGGCGGTAGCGGGTACCGATAAATTCTACGATACCGTCGCGGCGTGCCTCGGCACGCCCGCCGACCTGATGGAACTCAACGCAAAGGCGGGCATCGATCACAGCATCGTCCAGTCGGTCGCGACGACCCCCAAGCAGGTGCAGTCGATCAACGAATTCATCGCGGCGACGGTCAGCGCGTCGCCCAAAAGGCTGACGGGACTGGGCACCCTGCATCCCAACAGCGAGGATCTCCGCGCGGATGTGGAGCATCTCGTCGCTCTCGGACTCAAGGGCGTCAAGTTGCACCCCGATATCCAGAACTTCAAGGTGGACGATTACCGCTGCCTGAAGATCTATGAGCTGTGCGAGGAATTCGGGCTGCCGATCCTGATGCACACCGGCGATAAGCGCTATGACAACAGCAACCCCAACCGTCTGATCCCGATTCTGGAGATCTACGATAAGCTGGTCATCATCGGTGCGCATTTCGGCGGATGGTCCATCTGGGAAGAGGCGAGCCATGTCCTGTGCGACATCCCGAACCTCTACGTCGACTGCTCGTCGTCCATGCCGTGGATCTCCGATGAAAAAACCGTCGAGATCATTCACCGCTACGGGGCGGAGCGCGTGCTGTTCGGCACCGATTTTCCGATGTGGTCGCCGATCAAGGAACTCGACCGCTTCATGAAGCTCCCGCTGACGGATGACGAAAGACGGATGATCCTGTCTGAAAACGTACATAAGGTATATGAATTGGATATATGACTTCGGCTCCCTCTTCTGAGGGAGCTGTCGTCATTTTGCGGCACAGTTGTATTGTTCTTTCTGAGAAATAAAATGTAACTTGACTGTATGCCTGTAATAGGGTAAAATACTACTGTACCGACTTTTGGGAAAGGAGGGGAGATATGCGCAAAAGAGCAGTCGCTTTCCGCAAGAATATCATCAATATCTGCATTCTCGCCGCGTTGATCGGCGTGACATTTTTTGTGATCTTCAACAACAAAGACGGCTTCAGCTTCGGATCCGTTCTGGATTTCGTCAGGGATATCCATCTGCCGTTTCTGATCGGCGCACTGCTGTGCATGGTGATGAACATCGGCTTCAAGGGCCTGTCCATCGGCGTGCTGTCCCGTGCGCTGGGATACCGCCGCAGCCTGCCGCGCAACTACGCCTACGCCTCTGCCGATATCTATTTCTCCGCGATCACTCCCTCCGCCACCGGCGGTCAGCCCGCCTCGGCATACTACATGGTCAAGGACGATATCCCGATCTCGCACACGACGGCGATCCTCTCCGTCAACCTGTTCATGTATACCGCCTCACTGATCGTTCTCGCGCTGATCACCTTTCTTGTCAGACCCTCTCTGTTTTTCAACATCGAGTCATGGGTAGTCAAGGCGTGCATCATCATCGGACTTCTGGTACAGCTGCTGCTGTTATCGGTATATATGATGATCATGATCTCGGAGAAGGCCGTCATCAAGCTCGCGACATGGCTGGTCAATATCCTTGCTTTTCTGCATATCGTCAAGCACAAGCGTGAGTATCTGGGCAGGATCAACGCATCGGTGACACGCTTCAAAAACTCCGTGATCCTGCTTCGCAACAGAAAAAAAGCGCTTGCCGCATCATTCCTGCTGAATTTTGCGGAGCGCATCACGTATATATCCATCGGCGTTCTGGTGTTTTACGGCGCGATGTACAATATCCCCGAGCTTGCCGGAAATAAGGTCGATGTGCTGGACGTCTACGCGCTCGAGGCTTACTGCTGGTTCGGCGCGTACTGTGTACCGCTGCCCGGCGCTGTCGGCGCCAGCGAGGCGATCTTCAACAGCGTTTTCTCTATGATCATCAGCAGCAACGTACTGCTCGGCGCGACCATGGTCACCACCCGCGGCATCAATTTTTATCTGATGATGATTTTTGCCGGCGTCGTGACGCTGATCCATCATTCCCGCGTCAAGGTCAGCGAGAGAAAGAAGAGCATCGCCAAACAGAAAACCGAATAGCGATCTGCGCCGCTTCTGTAAGGAGGCGGCTTTTTTACATGCTTGTAACTGGACAATACCGCTCGAACGTGCTATGTTAAATATGAGGTGATACATCGTGAAACGCATACTCTGCGCAATACTCTCGTTGACATTGATTTTTTTGATGACTCTGACCGTATCCGCCGAACCCGTTCAGGATACCGAACCCGCTGATCCTGCCGCTATGATCACCTGCGATGAGGCGATCGCCGCATACGAGGCCCTGACCGGTGAAAAGCTCGAGACCCGCAGGTATTATTTTCAGATGCCCGACGGGGTCCACGGCATGTTGAATGAAGACGGTGAGGTCATTCCCACCTGGTACAATGAGTTCTCTTCCGGTGCGGGTGTGTTCTGGTGGGGCAATTTCCCTGCCGCCTGTAAATCATGGCCCGGCTACCGTGCGATGACTGCCGACGCGGACCAGCATATCTACTATGTCAATATGCCGGCTGAGGTTGACGCGCTGATTTGGAATAACGGCGTTGCCGGCGGGACGGATGCTGCTCAGCCCGTCTATGAAAAAGCAAGACAAACGGTCGATATCTCGTGTGAGCCTGCCGAGCCGGGTGAGTACGACACGATGCCCGAGGGCTGCGATAACTTTGACGAGTGCATCTATATCCTGCAAAATGAACCCGATACTACTGCTGTTTACTCTGTCAGGATGCCTGTTCCGGGCGCGTGGTATTTCTACTACGGCAGCGGTTGTTACGGCATGTACAATAAGGCTTCCGCGAATTTCAAGAGCACAGACGAAAACTGCTGTAACCCCGACCATTTCGATCCGGACGGAAAGCACATCGGGTATATCCCGGAGAATCCTCTCCGCGGCGACTATGATCGGGACGGCGAGATCACTATTCTTGACGCAACCCGCGCACAGAATATCATCGCAGAGCTGATCACAAGACCCTCTGAAGCATTTTTGGAGAAGGTCGACGCCGACGGCGATAAGGTGCTGACCATCCTCGATGCGACCCGCATCCAGAATGTCCTTGCGTTGCTGATGACGATGGACGGAATACAACGATAATCTTTCATAAAAAAAGCAAGGCCGCCTGCAGCAGGCGGTCTCACTTTTTCTTAAAGGAGTTGTATGAAGAAAACAAACAATGCAGAATTGTTCGGAGATGATTCGTTGTCGATCAGAATACGAAGAAGCCGAGGACGCCGATCAGTACGCCGATCGCGGCGCCGCTGATCACATCGCGGATGAAGTGTACGCCGGACAGGACCCTGACGACACCGATCGCCGCTGCGATGATCAGCATGATGATGCCCAGACTGGACTGGATATACATGAATGCCATTGCGATGATGAATGCGGACACGGTATGGCGGGACGGAAAGCTCTTGCCCTTGGTATCCTTCGGGACAGCGGGGATGTAGTCGTACTTTTCGTACGGGCGCTGTGCGTTGATGATCGCCCTGAGCGCCGTGACAAACAGGAATGTTCCGAGCGGGATCAGTGTGAACCGCAGGAAAACCTCGCTTGCAAAGCCTTCGTTGATCGCCAGACAGATGATCTGAACCGGATAGAAGATGTACATCACCAGAGGCAGAACATCGTGTAAAGCCTTGATGGTCGTAGAGCGCCGTTTAGTCTCGGAAAAATATCCGCTCATGCTTTTGTATTGCGTACCGTTCATTCTGCCACTTCCTTTCAAAATCATTTCTGTGTTTATCGTGTCTCTATCATAACAGACAAATTTGACGGTTGAATAAACAAAAAATGACTATTTTATTAACATTCTATGACAAATGATTAAAAATGTGAACGATGTGTGAAATATCGCCTCAAATCACGATCCTGACGTCATAGCGCTCCAGCCAGTCGTCGACCTCGATGAGATATGCCAGTATCTGCGGCGCCTTCATCAGCTGTCCGTACCACGGCGATCGAAGCGCGTCCGGGTGCGCGATGATGTCCTCGACGCCGTCCTTTGCGATCAGCTCATTGATCCTGCGCGAGGGATCGTCCATGATCTCCCTTATCCTGTCGACACACAGCCGCATATACGCGGGATTGTGCGTTTTGGGGTAGGGGCTTTTTTTGCGGGTCACGATATCATCGGGCAGGATCCCCTCGAACGCCTTGCGGATCACGCCCTTTTCTCTGCCGTGAAGCGCTTTGATCTCCCACGGCATGTTGTAGGCGTAATCGACCAGCCGCCAGTCGCAGAACGGCACCCTGACCTCCAGTCCCGAGTACATGGAACAACGGTCCTTGCGCTCGAGCAGGCACTGCATGAACCAATAGAAATTCAGCCGGAACATCTCGCGCATCCGCCGGTCGAGCGGGCAGTCGTCGGGCAGAGTATCCGTTGCGTGTACCGTATCCAGATACCGCTGTCTGACATATTCCTCGCCGCGGGGAAGAAGCCCGCTTTTCAATACCTGCCGCCGCACGTCCTGCTCACGCGACCACGGAAAGCAATCCTCGAACAGGATCCCGCGGTTATGGTACCACGGATAGCCGCCGAATAACTCGTCGGCGCATTCACCGGAGAGCGCGACGGTAAAATCCTGCTTGATGACGCGGCAGAACAGCAGCAGCGACGAATCGATATCCACATAGCCCGGCAGATCGCGGGCTTCAACGATCGGTGTTGTCCAGGATCACCTCGTGGTGACTCGAAGCGGTACTGTCGACCATCAGACGGATGTAATCATAATCGGCGTTCGGCTGGAAAAGGCTTGTTTTGAAATACTTCTTGTTGTCGCGGTACTCGACGGAATAGGTATGGATGTTCGGCTGGTTATTTCTTTTTCGGAAATTTGAAGCCGTCTGACAGATGATGCTGGAATCCAGCCCTCCCGAGAGAAAGAAGCACATCGGCACGTCCGTCACCAGCTGACGCTCGATCGCGTCGGTCAGCAGATACCGCGTCTTTTCGACGGTTTCCTGCTCGCTGTCCTCATGCGGACGCGCTTTGAGGGTATAGTAGCGGTGCGCGGTCAGCGTGCTGCCGTCGTATACCGCGTACTGACCGGGCAGAAGCTCGCTGACGCCCTTGAAAACGCCCCGTCCGGGCGTTCTTGCGGGACCGAGGAAAAACAGCTCCGACAAGCCCTCTTCATCGATCACGGGATCGATGACGCCGCTGTTCAGGATCGCCTTGATCTCTGAGCCGAATACGACGCCGTTGCTGTACAGCGCGTAAAACAGCGGCTTGACGCCGATCCTGTCGCGGCACAGGAAGAGTCTGCCCGACGTTTCCTCATACACCGCGAAGGCAAAGATACCGTTGAGCTTTTCGATGCAGGCTTCCCTGTAATAGCAGTACGCCTTCAGCAGTACCTCCGTGTCGCTGCGGGTGGAGAAGCTGAAGCCCGCCACCATCAGCTCGAGCCGCAGATCCTCGGTGTTGTACAGCTCGCCGTTGTAGACGATGGTGTATTTTTCGCCGAGATACAGCGTGCTCATCGGCTGCTGTCCGTTCTGCGGGTCAATGACCGACAGCCGCCTGTGCAGCAGCGCGCAGTGCCGCTTGATGTACTCACCGTGCTCGTCGGGGCCGCGCCTGCGGAGCGATTCCGACATCGCCCTGAGTTCCTTATCCTTTTCTCTGATATCCTGATGGACGTCAAACCATCCTGCGATTCCGCACATATCAAACCTCCGTGTCATGATGGCGGTCCTGCGTCAGAACCGTCTTTTTTGCGATTGAGCCGATGAACAGCAGCGATGACAGCACCAGAGCCGCCGAGCCCGCCAGCGTCGCCGATTTTGCGGCGGTGGGAGTCGTCGACAGAGAGCTGAACACCGTGATCGTTGTCGGCGTGAACATAAGGTATATATATGCCGCCGCCATGGCGATTATACCCTCTGTTATTCTGAAAAGGAAAAATAATCCTTTTTTGACCGGCAGCTCTCCGACGGCTGAAAAGATCTGAAAATGCACCGACAGACCGCCGAAGCCGACAAAGAACGCCGTCAGGTACAGCGGCGTCCTGCCGCAGGTACGGCTGCAGCCGTTGGTGATCTCCAGTATTGCCGAGGCAATATCACAGACGCCGCGGTCGGGGATGACGGTATCCATCACCTCTGTCAGCGCGCAGAACATCACCACCATCGCGCACATCCCGAATGCCGCCCCCGATGCGTTCCGCACAGCCCGCACCAGCAGATTCCTGCCGACCTCCTCCGGATGCCGCGGGGAATGGGAGAGAGGCTCGCTTTTCACGGTATGGCCGACGATAACGCCCGTCAGGATCACGGCGATCACCTGTGACCAAAGCAGGATCGTCCCCGCCTGCGGATTGTTCAACAGCGTTCTGCCGATGAAATTCAGCAAAAAGCCCGGACCTGCCGCCACGGCGATATAGACGGTCTTTGCCGCCTGAGAGGGGCTCAGCCGCCCTTCCTTTGCCAGTATCGACGCGCAGGAAGCGCCCACGGGGTACCCGCCGATCATCGCCAGCAGGATCACCGCCGCCGACTGCGCGGGCAGGCGGAACAGCGCCTGTGAGATCCTCTCCAGCGGGCGGCAGAGGAGCGCGGCGATCCCGCTCTGTACGATGTATGCCGCGACGATCATAAAGAAAAACAGTGATGGGATCAGCACCTCTAAACAGAATCCGATCCCCGATCCGATGCCGCGGCGGCATTCCTCGGCGTATCTCACCGCGAGGAAAACACCGATGAGGGCAGTGCTCAGCGACAGTATTATTTTTCTCTTTCGGAATAATTCTTTCATCTTCATGCGATTCACCGATAATATATATGCGAAACGTCTCATAACATATACAGGTGATGTTATGTCAAAAAAAGAAAAGCCGATCAGGCGATTCCTCCCCGAGCTGCCGCCGATGACCGCACTGCCGTGCATCGAATTCAGCGGCAACCGCGAGGTCGTGATCGAGGGCAGCAAGGGCGTGCTGGAATACTCTCCCGACTGCATCCGCGTCAACACCTGCTGTATGGTGATCTCTGTCAGCGGCAGAGAGTTGAACCTGCGCTGTATCTCGGATACGGCGCTGATCATCGACGGCTTTATCACTGCCGCGGAGTTTTCGGTATAGGAGGGATGATATGCTGTTGAATCTTCTGCGCTGTCTGCGCGGGTATGTCTGCTTTACCGTTTGCGGAACCTATCCGGAGCGGTTCATCAATATCGCGCTGAAAAACCGTCTGCGCCTGTGGAACGTCGTCAGAGGCGGCGACGGTCTGACTGCCTGTATGTATATGCGCGACTATCTGCGCGTCAGACGGTATGCGCGTGCGTCGGGCGTTCGTCTGAAAATCAGCGGACGAAAGGGACTGCCGACGCTTCTGCGCCGTTACAGCGATCGGGTCGGTCTGGTCATCGGCGCAGCGGCGTTCGTCATCACCGTTTTCGTGATGTCGCTGTTTGTGTGGAGCATCGATATCACGGGGCTGGAGGATATCAGCGAAAGCGAGATGCGCGCACTGCTTGCGGAAAACGGTATCTCCGTCGGCGCGTTCAAGCCCGCCGTCGATTACCAGAGCGCCGCACGCTCGGTCATGCTGAGCGACAGCCGTGTCGGATGGATCGCGGTCAACGTCACCGGCTCGTATGCGTCGGTCGAGATCAAGGAGCAGACGCCGTCGCCCGAGGTCCCGGATATCGACGCGCCCTGCAACGTCAAAGCAAGACGCGACGGCAGGATCATCCGCATCGACGCGGAGCAGGGAAAGACCGCCGTCATGGAGGGATCGGGCATCGTCAAGGGTCAGCTGATCGTCAGCGGCGTGATGGAGGATCAGCTCGGCGGCGTCCGTCTGGTGCACGCCGCGGCGACGGTGCTCGCCGAGACCGGATACCGCGCTCAGTTCCGACTTTCTCAACGCGTTACCGTCTATCGTCCGACCGGCGAGGTGAAGCGCAGGCTGACGGCTGATATCTTCGGCATCAAGCTCCCGCTGACCGTCGGCGGCGTATCCACGGTCGATATGCTCAGCGACGACGTCGAGGAGGTCCCCGCACCGCTTGACGTACAGCTGCCCGCGGGATTGCTGACGCGTCGGATCTACGCGCTGGAGCGGGAAGAAGCAGCGCTCAGCCGCGACGAAGCAAAGTCGATCCTGCTCAGGGAGGCACAGCTTTACGAGGCGTTCACCCTGAGTGACTGTACCGTAAAAAAGCGTTCTTTCCGACTTGCGGAGGACGGCGGAGGCTACTTGCTGACGGCGGATTTCACCTGTGAGGAGGACGTCGCGTATCAGGAGGAGATCGGCGAGGAAAAAGAGGAGTAAAACAGCGAAAATCAGTTGTAATTTCCGTGCCGTTATGGTATAATGCAATACTAAAAAACTACCCTCGGAATGTATATGATAAGGAAGGTGAAGAACGTGCGTATTTTATGTATCGGTGACGTGGTCGGTACCGCCGGCTGCAGCTTTTTAAGAAGCCACCTGCCTGCGTTCAAGAAGCTTCACAAGGTTGATTTGACGATCTGCAACGGAGAGAACTCCGCCGACGGCAACGGCATCACACCGAAGTCCGCCGACCATCTGTTCACCTCCGGCGTGGATGTGATCACGCTGGGCAACCACAGCTTCCGCCGGCAGGAGGTTTACTCCTATTTGGACGAGAATCCCTACATTATCCGACCGATGAATTTTCCCTCTCCGCAGACGCCCGGAAGGGGGATGTGCACCGTCGATATGGGCTATGCTCAGGTGACGGTGCTGAACCTGATGGGACAGGAGGCGATCGACGCCCATCTGGACAATCCCTTTACCGCGATCCAGCGGCTGCTCCCGAAGCTGGAGAGCAGGATCGTTCTGCTGGATTTTCACGCTGAGGCGACCAGCGAAAAGCGCGCCATGGGGCTGTACCTTGACGGCAAGGTCAGCGCGGTGTTCGGCACGCATACCCATGTGATGACCGCCGACGCCGAGGTGCTCCCCGGCGGGACAGGCTATATCCCCGACGTCGGCATGACCGGCGCGATCGATTCTGTGCTGGGCGTCAAAAAGGAGATCATCATCAACCGCTTTTTCACGAAGCTCCCCGCACGGTTCGAGTACGAGAACGCCGCCTCCAAAATGGACTGTATCATCTTTGATATCGACAACGCGAGCGGCAAATGTACGGCGGCTACGTCATATGAACTAAGATAACCAAAAAAATGTGATTATTTTTGTATAGAAAAATGTTGCTAAATTGTAACGATTGGTGTATAATAAAATCAATTCTGTAATAATGTAACGCAAAGGATGTGTTTACCCATGATAAACGGTGAAACTCTCAAACAGGCAGTTATTTCCGGCGCCAATAATATTCTTTCCGTCAAAGCGCGCATCAATGACCTCAACATTTTCCCTGTACCGGACGGCGATACGGGTACCAATATGTCGATGACCATTGTCGCTGCTGCCGATGCGCTGAAGGATCTTGAGGCTGCGGACGTCGCTACCGTCGCCCAGAAGACCGCTTCCGCGATGCTTCGCGGCGCACGCGGCAACTCCGGTGTTATCACCTCTCTGCTGTTCCGCGGTATCTCCAAGGGACTCGAGGGCAAGGTCGAGGCTTCCGGCGAGGATATCATCCATGCGCTGGGTCTGGGTGTAGAAGCGGCTTACAACGCTGTTACCAAGCCGACCGAGGGTACCATCCTGACCGTTGCCCGCATGGGCTATGAGGCAGGTCTGGAAGCGCTTGAGACAGAGGACGATCCCGCCGTGCTGTGGGAGATCGTCTGTGACGCTGCCGCAGACGCGCTGGAGCAGACGCCCAAGATGCTGCCCGTTCTGAAAAAGGCAGGCGTTGTCGACGCAGGCGGCAAGGGTATCCTGACGATC
>ONAS01000088.1 GCA_900315815.1 uncultured Eubacteriales bacterium | reverse complement strand
CAAGCTCAATATTGCTATCGTTTGTATCCATCATACGCGCAAGATGAAAGCAAAAGATACCTTCGATTCCGTCCTCGGTTCGACAGGTTTGACGGCTGCTGCCGACGGTATTTATGTGCTGGAGCGCAAAGCAGAGGGCAAGCCTTTCGGTAAACTATCTTTCATCAGCCGAGATATCCCCGACGGTGAGATATCTGTTCGTTTTGATCATGACACCTGTCGCTGGTATCCCATTACTTCGTCCGACATGGAGCGCGAGATGCTGCTCGCTGATGAAGCGATGTCCGCGCTGATCGATTACATGAAGCGCGAGTTATTATTCGAGGGAACGGCAACCGAATTGTGTGAGCGTTTAGGTCTGAAAATCGGCGCGAACAATCTCAGTTCAAAGCTCGCGAAATACGAGAATCTATTATAATAATGCTCCCTCTGATTGAACGTATCAAAAGCCGATCACTTAAGGATTATGCAAAGCTTGTCGGGATCGTCTGCATATACGCAGATGAACACTACATGAATATCAGATGAAGGAGGAAACAGCATGAAAAAAGATGATGTCTTCTTGAAAATCAAAGCCGTTGCTCATTCCATTGATACGTTGCTGTCATACTCTGATAATGAAGCTATCGCGTATGAGGATGTCAACACCTTATCGCAGATGATGGTTGAGCTTGTGGATGAATACAGTAGAATAAGCGAATGACGAAAAGCGGAGGGCGCCCCCTCCGCTTTCGTGTTGTCTATGGCTTTAATGCGCTGAGCTTATCTATGGCTGATCTGTGTAGCCGATAAACTCTCTGCTTGTAGTTGTCAAGGTTTATGTCATAATCAGGCTTATTACCAAACAGCAGCATTATGACATCTTCCCATTCTTCGCTGTCAAGGTATCTGAGCCGGATCACAAATCTTTCATCTCCCTCATATCAATCCTCACGCCTTCCGGCATACAATGGCAAGCCTTCTGTACTTCAATGGCGTCGACAGCGTTTCAATCTCAAAGAGGCTCGGACACTCTCAGGTGAGCACAACGGCGAATATATACGCTCATGTGATGGAGGCGGCGGACAAGAAAAATGCCGATATTATATCCGATATTTTCCTGAAAAGAGCCTGATTTTTCAGGCGAGTTGAATTATAGTTGAATTATTCGGTATATCTGAGCATAAAGAAAAACCGCTTGACTAACCAGAAATGGCTTGTTCAAGCGGTTTTCTTATGAAGTGCAACAATGAAAATGATACACGGTCGGTGAGTAGGCGAAAGTGAGCCTTGCGTTCGCGGGTATGCCTTTGCGTTCGCAACATGGCGTTTGTGTTCATGTTCCCCAAAAGTCTATGTTGTTATGTTACAAAACTTAATACAATACTACGATTATTCAGGAATTGAGTTTAATAACTGTACCAGTTTTTTCTCTTCGTGTCCCTCAAAGCCCTGCCAATAGATTATATTGCTTTTTAGTACATCTATGGATCTCAGGTAATTCTGATATTCTGTGTTTAAACTATGTTTAAAGAAATCTTTGATTTCTTCGAGTTGGAAGAATTCTACTATTAGTTTTAGGTAATTCTTTACACCGCCATTGAAAAACGAGTTGCTGATCAGATCTTTTAAGTAGCTTTTAAAACAACGTATCCGCTTTGCGTCAGAAGAATAGCCGGAATAATCCACAGCAAGCATTTCTTCAATAATTTCAAAATTCGTTTCTGTATAATCAGCATACTGGGGGTATTTATGATTAACACTATCGTGAAATTCTTTTACTATATCTTTTATTGTTGATTCATACATATTATCATCTCCCCTCATAGAATAATCCTTAGTGTCATAAGATAGATGGAATGTCTCTTCTGCTGTAAAGAAAGCGTCTGACCTCCATCACATCGTCAATGACAACATAAAAGACAGCATAGTTGTTGATATTGATCCGATAATACGGATTCTTTCTGTCCTTCTTTGACTGAATCGGTTGAAAGCTCACAGGATTATCGAGCCTCTTAAGTATCGCTTCTTCTGTCAGATCAATCAGTTTGGAAGCAGCTTTAGGGTTTTGCAAATCGTTGGAAATATAATCGACGACAGCAGCCATATCCTCATAAAAGAGCGGCAGATATCTCAGCTGATATTTGACATTATCCATTAACCCGACCTCTCAGTTTTGTAAAAACATCTTCGTGAGAAAGACGCTCAGAGGACATTTCTGCCTGATAGTCCGCCTCGTCCAGCTTCATTTCCAGCATATCTTTCAGCTTCGAGTATTGCTCGATGCTCATGACCACCATAGAACCATAACCGTTCTTGGTAAGGAACACTTCTTCTCCGCCGAGGACAAGCTGCTCGATTTCGGGATATTTGTTTCTTAAATCCGATACAGGTCTGATATTCAGCATTGTATTTCACCTCACAATTATTTTATCGTAATTTTATCATAATAGTATCACTATGTCAACAATAATTGATGGAATAAAACACTTATTTAAACACACTATTCGACTCACCGACCGAGTGCGCTACTCACCGACCGGGTGAGCCTGATTGAAAAAGCAAAGTGAACGCTCAGCCTATGAAATGGTCTAACAAGCCATAAGGCAGAGCGTTTTAGCGTTCAGCTATTCATTTGGCTATAAGTGCGAAGTGCCTAAAAGCGGCTTATAAAGCCGAAGGACAATACCATCGACATTGTATCAATGGCATTGTCCTTCTTTGGTGCGCTGGAAGGGACTCGAACCCCCGACCTTTTGGTTCGTAGCCAAACACTCTATCCAGCTGAGCTACCAGCGCATATAAAAGTCATTCTGCGCGGTGATTATCATCCTCGCAGATGAACGGCTGACTGCCGTAATATGTATATTACCACATTCTTTCAAAAAAAGCAAGTGTAATTTTAAAAGTTTTTTCAATTGTTTTTTGAATCGTTCCGGTCCGGAAGAAATCGTCAATTTATTAACAATTATGACATAATCATCTTGACAATTTTTGCCGCGCGTTGTAGTATAAAACCAAAGAATATTCAGGGGAGCTGGCGCGAAAGTCGGCTGAGAGTCGGATAGATGTTTCCTAGACCCTTTGACCTGAACGGATAATGCCGTCGTAGGGAGCAGACACCGGCACCATACGATCGGGTATGGTGCTTTTTTGATACGCCCGAACGGAACGGTTGTTCTGCAGCATGCGCCGGTAAAGCAATCTGCACACGCAAGGCGTGCTTTCCCGTGATACCAACCGGCCTTAGCCGTTGGTGTAAGATGCCCTCAGAAGTTAGCGTGTACCACCCGTATTTCGGGTTCTGAGGGCATCGATTTATTTTGTAGTTCTTGACATTTATCGATAGAAGTTGTACACTGATATCAAAGCAGGGGAGTCCGCTGAAGCGGGCTGAGATTAGGCTGTGCTGCCTTGACCCTTTAACCTGATGCGGATCATGCCGACGTAGGAAGCTCAAATCATCTTATCATCAGAGCACTGCGTCTTCCGCGGTGCTTATTTTTTTATTTTGGAGGTATCATTATGAACGCAAGCGTAGCGATCCAGACCTTACCGGCGGCAAAGGACGACGAGGAGCTCATCCGCATCGTCGACGAGGTCATCGCCTATATCAAAAGCACGGGCCTGAAGTGCTATGTCGGTCCCTTTGAGACCGCGATCGAGGGTGATTATGACGAGCTGATGGATATCGTCAAGGAATGCCAGCATATCGCTGTCCGCGCGGGCGCTCCGTCCGTACTGGCGTATATCAAGGTCGATTACCGGCCGGAGGGAGATGTGCTGACGATTGAACGCAAAGTTACGAAGCACCATCAGTAAGATCGCCTTTCCCGCGGCCGCGCTGCTTCTGCTGATCCTGCTGTGGCAGGGGATCTGTACGTTCGGCAGGGTGCCGAAGTATATGCTGCCCTCTCCGGCAGACGTGTGGGCGGCGTTTCAGAAGGACTGGCAGCTGATGTTCAGCCACGCGCGCGTCACGCTGACGGAAATGTTCATCGGTCTGTTCATCGGGATCGCGGTCGGTTTTCTGTTTGCCGTCATCATGGATCGCTTTTCTGTTGTCAACAAGATGCTGTATCCGCTGATCGTCGTCAGCCAGACGATCCCCACTATCGCGATCGCGCCGCTGCTGGTCATCTGGATGGGCTATCAGATGCTGCCGAAGATCGTCCTGATCGTGCTGGTAGTGTTTTTCCCGATCACGATCAGCCTGCTGGAGGGCTTTTCCTCAGTCGACGCTGACACCGTGAATCTGATGCGCTCTATGGGAGCGGGCAGACTGCAGATCTTCCGCTATGTCAAGCTCCCCAATTCGCTGGGGCATTTCTTCTCCAGCCTCAAGATCTCGGTATCCTACGCGGTCGTCAGCGCGGTGGTATCCGAGTGGATCGGCGGTACAGAGGGTCTTGGCTGTTACATGACCCGTGTGCGCAAATCCTTTTCATCCGACAAAATGTTCGCGGTGATCATTTTGATCTCCGTGATCAGTTTGGTCCTGATATGGCTGACCTCCGCTTTGCAGCGGGCGTGCATGCCGTGGGACAAAATACATCTCAGAAGGAGTCAAAAAATATGAAAAAACTATTCGCTGTCGTGCTTGCCTGCGCGCTGATCCTGTCAGCGCTTGCCGGCTGTAATGCACAGAAATCCGACGAAAAATCCGACGCCGTAGAAAAGACAAAGGTCACTTTCGTTCTCGACTGGACCCCCAACACCAACCACACCGGCTTGTATGTCGCTCAGGAAAAGGGCTGGTTTGACGAGGCGGGTCTGGAGGTCGAGATCGTCCAGCCGCCCGAGGACGGCGCTGAGATGCTGGTCGGTTCCGGTCAGGCGCAGTTCGGCGTATCGTTCCAGGATTCCATGCTTCCCGCGGTAGCCGGTGATAATGCGATGCCGATCGAGGCTGTCGCCGCGCTGGTTCAGCACAACACTTCCGGCATCATCTCACTCAAGGGCAAGGGCATGGATCGTCCCAAGGGCATGGAAGGAAGCAAGTACGCGACATGGGATCTGCCGATCGAGAAGGCGACCCTCAAGCAGGTCGTGGAAGCCGACGGCGGTGATTTCAGCAAGGTCGAGCTGATCCCCTCTACGGTGACTGACGAGGTATCCGCCCTGCAGTCCGGTTCCGTGGACGCCATCTGGGTATTCTACGGATGGGCAGGCGTCGCGACCGAGGTCGCGGGTCTTGAGACCGATTATTTTGCGTTCAAGGACATCGATCCCGTATTCGATTACTATACCCCCGTGATCATCGGCAACTCCGACTGGATGAAGGAGAACCCCGATACCGCAAAAGCGTTCCTTTCCGCACTGAAAAAGGGCTATGAGTTCGCTGTTGACGATCCCGAGGCCGCGGCTGAGATCCTGCTGAAAAACGCTCCCGAGCTGGATAAGGATCTGGTCGTCGCCAGCCAGAAGTATCTGTCAAAGGAATACAAGTCCGACGTTGACCGCTGGGGCTATATCGACCCCGCCCGCTGGAACGCGTTCTACAACTGGATCAATGAAAACAGCCTGTTTGACGCGCAGATCCCCGAGAACACCGGCTTCACCAACGATTATCTGCCCGAATGAGCGCAAAGCTGGAAGTAAAGGACGTCACCTTTTCCTATGACGGAGAGACCACGGTCCTCAGGGACGTCAACCTGACGCTGAATGACGGCGAGCTGGTCTGTCTGCTTGGTGTGAGCGGCGGCGGAAAGACGACGCTGTTCAACGTGATCGCGGGACTGAACCGCCCTCAGCAGGGAAAGGTCCTGCTCAACGGAGAGGATATCACCGGTCAGACGGGTAAGGTCAGCTATATGCTGCAGAAGGATATGCTCCTGCCGTATCGCAGGGTGGTGGACAATGTCGCGCTCCCGCTGATCATCAAGGGTGTGCGGAAAAAGGAAGCCCGCCGGATCGCGGGCGAGCAGTTCGAACGCTTCGGACTTGAGGGGACCCAGATGCGGTATCCAGCCGAGCTTTCGGGCGGTATGCGTCAGCGTGCCGCGCTGCTGCGGACCTATCTGTTCTCCGCCGACGTCGCGCTTCTGGACGAGCCGTTCAGCGCACTGGACACCATCACCAAAAGCGGGATGCACCAATGGTATCTCGATGTGATGGAAAAGATCAGGCTGTCCACGATCTTTATCACGCACGATATCGACGAGGCGATCCTGCTTTCCGACCGCATTTATCTTCTGAACGGAAAGCCGGGGACCCTTACCGATGAGATCATCATCCGCGAGCCGAAGCCGCGCAGAGCGGACTTCAACCTGACCGGGGAATTCCTGCAGTATAAGCGGGAGATCATCTCAAAGTTACAGACATGACGGGAGGGATTCCATTGAAACGCTGTTTTATTTTCGGCGCTTTGCCGGTGGATACGATCCCCGAAAAGCCTGCCGCCGGCGATTGGGTGATCGCCGCGGATAAGGGATACGAGACCTGTCGGAGGCTGGGGATCACACCCGATCTTGTCGTCGGTGATTTCGATTCTCTCGGCATGGTCCCGGAAGCGGACAATCTGATCCTGCTGAACGTCCGCAAGGATGATACCGATCTGGAGCACGCGGTCAGCGTCGCACTGGAAAAAGGCTGTGACGACTTTGTCATATACGGAGCGGTCGGCGGTCAGCTCGACCATACGCTCGGCAATATCGCCGTGGCGCATCGTGCCGCGCTCGCGGGTGCGAGGATCGTGTTTTACGGAGAGGACAGCTCCTTTACCGTGATCCGCGATTCATCTTATTCGTTCCCCGCACGGGACAGCGGCAGGATCTCCGTGTTCTCGCTGGACGGTACCGCCCACGGCGTGACGATCCGCGGACTGTCCTTTGAAGCGGACGGTATCGATCTGCCGCAGGGGACTACGCGCGGCGTCAGCAACGCCTTCATCGGCAAGCCGTCCGCAATCTCCGTCAGTGACGGAACGCTTCTGATCGTTTTCAATACCTGAACACCAAGCCCCTGAGTAGCTGCCCGGGGGCTTTTTGACGCATCCGGCGGCGATCGCCGGCAATTATGTTGGTTTGTCAATGATGCGTTACACATTTCTATGAAAGAATGACCTCACCGGTTTTGAGGAAATGGTACAGGAACTCACGAGGAGATTTCCAACCG
>ONAS01000060.1 GCA_900315815.1 uncultured Eubacteriales bacterium | reverse complement strand
GGAGCCTTGATGGAAGAAGAATTTGACCGTATGGGCATTCGCTATATCGCCATCATGGATAACATCGACACCAAGAACGGTATCAGCGACCTTGTACCTATGCAAGACCTCTTTAACGAATGGCACGCAAAGAACACCAGTGACAAAGTGCGCAGAGTATTTCAAAGCAAAGGCAAATCAGGTAAACCGTTGACCACCAATCCACCGTTTGGATATATGAAAAATTCCGACAACAAAGACGAATGGATTATAGATGAACCGGCTGCCAAGATTGTCAGGCGTATATTCAAGATGTGCGTATCGGGACTCGGACCGTCGCAGATTGCAAAACAGCTAAAAGCAGACAAAGTGATGACTCCGACGGAATACTGGATCAGCATTGGTAGGAACTGCGGTAAACCACCAAGCGTACCGTATCATTGGTGCCCAGCTACTGTTGCCGATATTCTCGGTAAACAAGAGTATTGCGGAGATACGGTCAACTTCCGCAGCCAACGCAAGTCCTTCAAGAACAAGAAGAAGGTTGAGCTTCCGCCCGAACAATGGTTGGTATTTGAAAACACCCATCCGGCTATTATTGATAGAGAAACCTTTGAACTTGTAAGGGAACTGCGTAAGAACAAGCGAAAACCGACAAGGACAGGAATCGTCAGTATGTTTTCGGGATTGGTTTATTGCGCCGACTGCGGTGAGAAGTTGTATTACAGCGCAACCAACAACTATAAGGAAAATCAAGCGTACTTCTTCTGTTCATCCTATCGCATTCAGCCCACTACATTAGAGAAAAAGTGATCTACTCGTTGGTGCTGGAAAATATGCAGAGGGTGTTTCTGAATGTTCAAGCCTACGAAAAAGAGTTTGCTCGAAAGCAAATGGATTGCTACACAGAGGAAAAACGCAAGGAGTTAGCAACCAAGCGCCGTGAGCTGAACAAAATTAAAAAGCGAATATCAGAAATCGATGACCTCATCTTAAAAATCTATGAGGATAACGTCTCGCATAAGATTTCGGACGAACGCTTTGAAGTGTTCAGCAAAAGATATGAAACCGAACAGCAGGAGCTAAAGGCAAAGATACCTGAGCTTGAAGCCTACCTGTCAGCCGAAACCGACAAAACTGAAAGCTTGCAGAAATTCATTGCCAAAGTGAAAAAGGTTACCAGCCCAACGGAATTAACACCTGAGCTTGTCAACGAATTTATTGAAAAGATAGTCGTATCATCACCACACTATCTCGACGGAAGAATTTGAAAAAGGCTTCCAAGCCAAAATGAAACAGCGCAGACAAAAGTCTGCATAGCAAAAACTACGGCATAGCATAAAGCCGTGCCGTAGTTAATTACATTAGATTTTACAAGAGTCGCCCGTTAGGGTGTAACTTCCTTACGAAGTACACCCTAAGGGGTGTCCCTTTTTTGTATTACCAAACAGCGTAGAGTGAGGGATTTGAATGCGATCCCGTTTTCTGCGTGCCGCACTCGGCGGGGCTGGTTCTGCCATTAACTGAAGAGAAGGATCCAACACCGTTAATTCAAATCCGTGCAGGTGATGCTGTACTTATAATAATTCTTCGAGCTGTCGGACAGCGCGATCACTGTTTCGCTGTCAATGAACAGCAGATCATTCATGCTGTAGCTGCCGGGAAGCGCGGCCGCCTCCTCGCTCTTGTCATCCATGGTGAAAATGCTGCCGGATCCGTGTCGCGTGTAGAAAACGGTACGGTCACCGATGCGCATCGCGTCATTCGGCGCTTTTCCCCCGAACGCGGACGCAGGCAGCTCGACCTTTTTGCCGGTTGCGATCTCTATTCTGAAAAAGCTCAGCCGATCCTGTTTTTCCGATGAGCATATGATATACTTTTCATCGTAGTCATTGATCTTGAGAGAGAGATCTCCCGAATCGCTGAAAATATTCACGGTCTCTCCGATTGCAGGATCATAGGTATACAAATGCACGGAAGCAGTGCGTTTGCCGCTGTTCTGGTTATAGATACTGTAACAGACCTTTCCGGAAAGGATCTTGAAGCTGATCACGCCGTCGGGTGTGATCTTTTTTGATGATCCTGTTTCTGTATCATAACAATAGATCTGATTCTTTCCGAAAGAGCCGTAAGCGGACATGATATCACGGTAGTATATCTTGCCGTCGTATACCTCTGCCAGCTGGGCGCCGTCCGCAATATAGGCTTTCTCTCCCGTTTCCTTGTTATAGGAGCGGATGCCCTGAGCAAGCTCTGCATTTATGCCGTCATAATCATCCTTGTAATCCGTATAGTACACGACATCGCCGATCGCGCAGATCGGTTTGCCGCATTCGATGCAGGAGGTGAGCTTTGTGTCCGTTCCGGTCCTCAGATCGTATTCATACAGATCATACTGATTGACGCTCACTGTCATACTGCCGGAATGGTGATCGACCTCTTTATTGAATTTCGCGTAGTAGATCACTTTTCCGTCGGTGGCGACATTCGTAGCTGAGCAGGAAACCAGACATTCGCGCTTCTCTCCGGATCTCTTCATCCAAAGACCGGATTTATCGGCGTAATAGATCGTATTGCCGCATTCAACTAAATATTTGTCGCTGACGAATTCCTTTTGCAGAGCGGCTTTCACCGCCAGATACGCGTTGACCAGCCGTCCCCCGGTAAAATGCGAAAAATTGTTATCGCTTTTCCCGACCTCAACGCTGGTATTCTCCGCTGAGCAAACGATCTCTTTGACCTGCTTGGCGGTCAGAGAGGGATCGACAGACCAGACCAACGCGCATACGCCGGACACTATCGGTGCAGCCATAGAGGTCCCGCTTTCTTCGCCGTAGCCTCCGGAGAATTCAAAGCCTTTGAACGTTTCGCCCGGAAGAGTGCTGTAGATATCATCACCGGGGGCGTAAATATTCACCTGATTCCCGAAGTTTGAATAATCGCTCTCAACGACCCTGTCGCCTTTCAGTCCCGCGGAGCCGACGATAATGATGTGGTCTCTGATGTCGGAAATGGTCAGTTTATCGGAGCGAAACGGCGTTTCGTCGGTCACGCTGCAAAAGCCGCCGTTACTGATCGCATCGACGGGCACGCCGTTATCGTTTCCGTTTCCTGCCGATTGGACTACGATAAAATCATCGTGACCGCTCTCGATGAGCTTTGACAGAAAATACGAAGCAATGATGCCTTCACGTTCGAGAGTTTCGACAGATAAACCGTAACCTGATTCTGCTCCGCCGGATTTTCCTATTGAAAAATTGACGACCTTACAGCCCGATTCGACCAGCCATGTCAGATCGGCATAGACCGCTCCGTCGGACAGATCGCAGGGAGCGAAATAAAGGTCACAATTATCCGCAACGCCGCAGATGCCCTTGGAATTATTTCTCTCAGCCGCGATGATTCCCGACACATGCGTGCCGTGCGCGTTGAACTGGTTCTTCCGGTTTTTCGTATTCTTGTTGCCGTCATTCCACCACGGATCGGTATTGTTTCTGAATTCAAGAATTGAATTCGGGAACGAGCACCTGTTTTTCAGATCCTCGTGACCGATATCGATGGAAGTATCGCATACGCCGATCGTTATCTTCTCCATTTTGTCGCCGTACGCCCACGCTTTCGGCGCTTCGATGATCTCCTGCCACCAGTTGGAGCCGTCGATATCGTCATCCAGCCAATCCACCGAATCAACATCACCGTCCCACGGATCATCCGTGCCGATCGGGATCACATCGGTATCAGAGGTTGACAGAGAAAACGAGTCATAGGTCGCGTAAAGGACAAAATCGAATTTCTCCGTCATCTGTGCGCCGATCTCTGTAAGCTCTGCCAAAGAATGCTTTTCATCAAGCTTGATTTGATACAGATCGAGCGCAGGCACGGTCCCGACCCTTGCCCCGCCGGTTTCTTTGATCACTTCATCGATCCTTTCGGCGGGAGTCCCGGTCTCGAGAATGACCATCAGCTCATTGCTGACATAATACATATTGCTCTCCGGGTCAAGCTCGATATCCTCTGCGGAAGAAAGATAGTTTTCCTTCAACGGATCGTTCTTGATCTCAACGGCGCCGCTTCGCGCATCGGCGGCCGCGCCGGAATTTGTACCGTCCGTTTTGTTTGTTTTTCCGAAAAAGATCAGGACCAGCACCACCGCGGTCACGGCGATCAGCGATACCACAGCGGAAAGAGCGATCACGATCTTGTACTTCTTTTCCATAATCATCCCTCATTTCACTCAGTTATATTTTATCAGTTGATCTGCAACAAATCAATAGTCTCTTTTGACGCGGATCCGCTTCAGACAAATTATCCTCATGCTTCAGACAAATTATCCTCAGTGCTTGATTTGTCTGTCGTTATTTGGTACAATAAAGCGAGTTCAGCAAAGGTCAGGTGTCACAAATGAACCGTCGGCAAATCTTGAAACGCGCAATACTGCTTGCAGTCCCCATCATGATCCAGAACGGCATCACCAATGCCGTCGGTCTGGTGGACCATATCATGGTCGGCAGTCTCGGAACAGAGGCCATGACGGCGGTATCGATCATCGGACAATTGCTGTTTGTCTTTACGCTGGCGATTTTCGGCGGTATTTCCGGACCCGGTATCTATGTCGCGCAGTTTTACGGACAGGGAAATACCGAGGGCGTGCGGACGGCGACGCGCATGAAAGCGTGGATCTGTCTGATCTGCACCGTTTGCGGCATCGCCGTTCTGCTGTTCGGAGAGGATCTGCTGATCGGGCTGTATCTGCACGGTGAGAGCGTCGATATCGACGCTTCGCTGACCGTTTCCTACGCTAAGGATTATCTGCACATCATGCTTCTCGGACTTCCGGCGCTGGCTGTTACACAGATCTACTCCAGCACGCTGCGAGAGACCGGCGAGAGCGTCAAACCGATGGCGGCGGGCATCGTATCCGTCACCGCGGACATCGCATTGAATTACCTTCTGATTTTCGGAAAGCTGGGCTTCCCCAAGCTGGGCGTCGCGGGTGCGGCGATCGCGACCGTTATCGCAAGATATCTGGAAATGACGGTGCTGGTGCTGTGGTCCTATCTGAAAAGGAACAAGCATCCGTTCATCATCGGTCTGTGGCGCACCCTGCGCATACCCGCAGATATCTGCCGCACGATCACCCTCAAAAGCATCCCGATCTTCATCAACGAATTCCTGTGGGCGGCGGGGCTCGCCGTTCTGACACAGTGCTATTCCGTAAGAGGACTTGAGGTTGTCGCGGGGATCAATATCTCCAACACCCTGTGCAATTTACTGAACGTGGCGTTCGTCGCGCTCGGCTACGCGGTCGGGATCCTGGTCGGACAGGCTCTGGGCGCCGGCGAATACGAAAGAGCGAGAAAGGACGCCTTTACGCTCACCTGGTTTTCGGGCGTCATCTGCGTCGGATTGGCCGCTGCTCTGATCTGTTTGTCGGGCTTTTTCCCGCAGATCTACGATACCACGGACAGCGTGCGGACGCTGGCGACGCATTTCATCATTGCCACAGCGCTTTTCTTCCCCGTTCAAGGCGTCCTGAATTCGCTGTATTTCACCATCCGCTCCGGAGGCAAAACGCTTGTCACCTTCATTTTTGACAGCGTGTTCTCGTGGACGGTGACGATCCCGCTGGCGATGGCGCTCTGCTTTCTGACAGACATGCACATCCTGCTCGTTTACACCATCATCGAGGCAGCCGATATCATCAAGATCATCATCGGCGGCGTCATGTTCAAAAAAGGGATCTGGATCAAGAACCTGACCTCGGAATTCCAATAAGTGTACAAAAACAACAGCGCTCTTCCCTCTGCCGCGCGGCGTCGGGAACGAACGCTGTTTTTCTGTTTCGTATGTCTTATACTAGTATTCATTAAAACGCTTAAAACAGTTATTAGCGGAGGATTTCGCAGAGCGAGACAAAGGACGCCGCCAGGCTGACGCCCGGCAAGGACGACAACAAAGCTATGCGGAATCGTACGCAATTAATGTTAAAGGGTTTTATTGAATCATAGTATTAATCAGAATTCCTCTCTGCGGACAAGGAAGGTGTGCAAAAAGTCCTTGAAGATCTCTGCCCATGCCTCTTCGTGATGCTTGTTCTGCGGGAGGATGATCTCGTTGAGCCGCTCGGGCGGGTAGCACTCCAGCAGCATATCATATACCCGCTCCATCCATCGGCACATCATTTCTTCCTGTTCGCCGCTCCCGCCGCAGTACAGATAGAGGTAAGGCATTTCATCTCTCATCTTAGAGCATGTCCAGCGGACGACGTCCTCGGGCATATAATAGATGAACGCGGGAGAAAACACGCCCGACGCACAGAACAGATCGGGATGGCTGACTGCGGTGAAGAATACCTCCAGTCCGCCGGAGGAGCTGCCGCAGAGAGCGGTGTTCTTCCTGCCGGTCTTGACGGGGAATCGCTCTTCGACAGCGGGCTTCACGGTATCGACGATAAATGCGTCAAACAGCTCGCCCTTCGGCGTCAGCGCCTGCTTCACCTCTTCGGGACAGACCAGCTCGCCGATGCTCAGGGGAGTCAGGTCGTTCGTCCTCACAAGAGGCGTGTCATCGTTGGAGATCCCGACGATGATCGCGGCTTCCCCGCTGAGCTTTCGCTCCGCGCGGACAGCCTCGCGCGTATACCAGCAGCCGAAGCGGACATCGGTATCCTCAAACAGATTCTGGCCGTCGGTCATATAGATCACCGGGAGGGTCTCCCCTTCCTCATGTGCGGAAACATAGACGCGCACCGACTTTTCGGTATCGTCATACGGCAGGGTCAATTCGGTAATGCTTTCACTGATCATAAGGGGTTCCTCCTTGTTTGGTTCGGGTTTTTCCGATTCTATTAAAGCATATCAGGCGCCGCATTGCAAGAGCGATTTTGCGCCTTCAAAAATATCCCGCAAAAACCTGCGGAAATCCGACAAATATGATTGACACGGCGGCACAAAACAGGTATCATAAAATCAGTATACAATGAAACCGTAACGCTTCGGCAAACGCGCTGTTTCCCATCTGCCGCCATTAGGAGAATTGACATGAAAAAATATCAATTTGACGATAAAGAGAAAGCCATTCTGGAAGAGCTGCGCGTCCCGCTCGCAGTATACCAGTTCGTGGACAAAAAGGTGGTCACGCTGGCACTGTCGGCGGGTTTTGTCGAACTGCTCGGGTTTTCCGACAAAGCGGACGCTTATCAGCTGATGGACCATGATATGTACCGCGACACCCATCCCGATGATAAAGCGAGGATCGCCAACGCCGCCTTCCGGTTTGCGACCGAGGGCGGCAGATACGAGGTCATCTACCGCTCGCGTCAGCCGGACAGCAAGGAATACCGCGTTCTCCACGCGGCGGGCGAGCATGTGACCACAAAAACAGGCGTGAGGCTTGCGTACATCTGGTATACGGACGAGGGCGCTTATGCCGCCGACGCCGTCGGCAACCTGCCCGAGATCAACACCTCATTCAGCAAGGCGCTGCATGAGGAAAGCCTTCTGCAGGCCAGTCACTTTGACCTGCTGACAGGACTGCCCAATATGTCCTACTTCTTTGACCTTGCCGAGGAGTTCCGCACCCATGTCCGCGAAAGCGGAGACAGCACGCCTGCACTGGTGTTCGCCGACCTGAGCGGTATGAAATACTTCAACCGCAAGTACGGCCTCGAGGAAGGCGACAAGCTGCTGCGCGCGTTCGCCGATATCATCAAGCGGCATTTCGGCAACGAAAGCTGCAGCCGCTTCGGCTCGGATCATTTCTGCATCTACACCGTCACAGACGGTCTGGAGGATACCCTGCGCGCCATCTTTGCCGAATTCAGCAAGGCGAACGACGGCAAAACACTGCCGATACGCGTCGGCATTTACTGCGATAACAGCGAAGGCACGCCTGTCGCCGTCAGTACCGGCTGTGACAGAGCAAAGCACGCGTGCGATACCATGCGGAACACCTATGTCTCCCGCTTCAGATATTTCAATGATACGATGCTGGCGCAGGAGGATGAAAAGCATTACATCATCAATAATTTTGAGCGCGCATTAGAGGAAAAATGGATCCAGGTCTACTATCAGCCTATCATCCACTCCGCCAACGGCATGGTCAGCGACGAAGAGGCGCTTGCCCGCTGGAACGACCCCGTCATGGGAAAGATCTCTCCGGGCGTTTTCATCCCCGTTCTGGAGGAAGCAAGGCTGATCGACAAGCTCGACATGTACGTCTGCGAGCAGGTCCTCAATAAAATGAAGGATCAGAAGAACGCGGGGCTGTATGTCGTACCCGAATCCATCAACCTTTCACGTATCGACTTTGATACCTGTGATATCGTCGAGGAGATCCGACGCCGCGTGGACGACGCCGGCATCGATCGCGGCAAGCTGACCATCGAACTGACGGAAAGCGTGCTTGCGACGGATCTGAAATATATCAAATCCCAGATCGAGCGCTTCTGCCGTCTGGGCTTCCGCGTCTGGATGGACGACTTCGGCAGCGGGTACTCCTCGCTGGATGTACTCCAGACCATCCGATTCGACACCATCAAGCTGGACATGCGGTTCCTCAAGACCTTCAACAAGGGAAGCAAAAGCAAGATCATCCTCACCGAGCTAATCAAGATGGCGATCGCTCTCGGCATCGACACCGTATGCGAGGGCGTGGAGACCAAGGAGCAGGCGGATTTCCTGCGCGAGGTCGGCTGTACCAAGCTGCAGGGCTTCTATTACTGTTCCCCGATCCCCTTTGACAAGATCGTCGAACGCTATGAGAAGGGTGTGCAGATCGGATTTGAAAACCCCGATGAATCGGAATACTACGCCGCGATCGGCAGAGTCAATCTCTATGACCTCGCCTCTATCGCCAACGAACAGAAATCCTTCCGCAACTATTTCAACACCGTTCCCATGGCGGTCTATGAATCCTGCGGGAACGAATTCTACCTGATGCGATGCAACAATACCTATCGCACCCTGATGCAGAAGCTGTTGGGCAGAATTCCTCTGGAGGAGCATTACAGCTTTATCGATAACAAGCAAGGCTTCCCGGACGCCTTCGTCTTTGCGCTGGAGGACTGCGCGCTCAACGGGACCCAGCCGGTCGTTGACGAGGTGCTCCCCGACGGAACACTCGCTCACGCCATCCTCAAGCGCATCGCCGTCAATCCCGTTACCGACACCAAGGCGGTCGCCGTAGCGGTCCTGACAAACTCAGACTGAACCATTCGATAACAGAAAGGAGACCTGCTATGAAAAAGCTTTTGGCAGTCATGCTCGCCGTGGTACTGGTATTCTCTCTGGCGGCCTGCGGCTCAAAAAACGATTCCGATAAGAAAAACACCGAGGAAACAGCCGCCGTCAGCAAAAACGATTACACGATGTCAAAGGACGTCGCCGAAGAAACCGTTATCGACGGCGTGATGACCGATATCTCCGGCAGCGATCCGATCCTCAAAAAGACTACCGCTTCATGGCTGGACACCTGCGTCCTGTATGAGGTCAACATCCGCCAGTTCACGGAGGAAGGCACCTTTGCCGCGTTTGAGGAGCATCTGGACCGCCTGAAGGGCATGGGCGTCAATACCCTGTGGCTGATGCCGATCCATCCGATCAGCGAAACAGAGCGCAAGGGAACCTTAGGCTCCTATTATTCCGTCAGCGACTACAAGGCGGTCAATCCCGAATTCGGAACGATGGATGATTTCAAGCACCTTCTGAGCAAAGCGCACGATATGGGCTTCAAGGTCATCCTCGACTGGGTCGCCAATCATACCGGCTGGGACAACGCGTGGATCAAGGAGCACGAGGACTGGTACGCGCACGATAAAAACGGCGAGATCGATTCTCCCTATGACTGGACGGATACCGCACAGCTGGATTACAACAACTACCAAATGCGCGCCGAAATGATCAAGTGCATGCAGTTCTGGATCGAGGATATCGGCGTCGACGGCTTCAGATGTGACCACGCACTGGGCGTGCCCGCTCCGTTCTGGAACGCGGCTGTCTACAAGCTGAAATCCATCAACAGCGAGATCATGATGCTCGCGGAATGCTCCGCCAACCAAAGCATGACCGGATACGCCTTTGACACCTGCTACAACGACGCGCTCTACGGTCAGGCGACGACGGTCAGAGGAGGCATCGGTACCTCGTCCGTCAAAAACGGCATGGAGGTCCCCACCCAATACTGCGAGGGCAGCTTCCCGATGAACTATCTCGATAATCACGACAAGAATTCATACGAGGGAACGATCGTGTCCCGCTACAAGAAAGCCTATCAGACGCTGCTGGCGCTGAGCTTCCTCACACCCGGCATGCCGCTGATCTATACCGCGAACGAAGAGGGCTACGATCATGAGATCGAGTTCTTTGAGAAGGATACCGTCAAGTGGGATGACAATCCCAAATACGCGGAGCTGATCACCGCGCTGTCAAAGCTCAAGACAGAGAACAAGGCGCTTGCGTCCACCAACACCGACCTGACGATCTATCAGGGCAACAACGACAACTCGTTCGCGTTTACCAGAAAGAGCGGCGATAATACCGTCATCTACATCAGCAACCTGTACTTCGACCCCATCAAGGATATCACGGTCGACGCGGGCTTTGACAAGGCGACCTGCGTACTGCATTATGACGGAACGGCGTTTGAGTATGACGAACACGAAATGACCGAGAAGGACTTCGAACACCGCGACTACAACGCGTATGAGTTCTATGTGCTGGTCATAAAATAATACCGAATCAAAAAGTAAGACCGATGTCGCGGCTGTGCGGCATCGGTCATTTTTGTGTGTGAATGGAAAGCGCTTTTTTCTTATTCAGAATGATCAGCGCTGTCCTCTTCCTCGGCTTTCACGGGAGTTTCTCGGATGCTTTTTTCTTTTTCAGAATTATCTGTACCGACCTCTTCCCCGTCCGACTTGGGGAGCTTGCGGAAGAAGCTGACCGCGAAAGGCGCCGCCAGCGGCAGGGACAGACCGAGAGAGATCGGCATCGCCTCCTGGATTCCGGCCAGCCCGCGGACATTTGCCAGGATCAGCAGCAGCGGAATGAAAAGCAGACCGTTTCGCAAGGACGACATCAGCGACGCGTGCAGGCGCTTGCCGGTGCTCTGCAGCATCATTTCCGTGGTCATGCACGGCGGCAGAGCGAGTGACGCGATCGCCTGCAGAATCAATGCGCGGGTACCGATCCCGATGACCTCGGGATCATCGCGGAACATCCCGATCAGCCCGCCGGAGAAGATGATCAGCAGGGCGCTGCCGATGACGATGATGCTCTCAGCCGCCGCGGCGGTAAACAGAAATCCCTTTCTCACACGCGAGTATTTCTTTGCGCCGTAGTTGAACGCCGCTACGGGCTGGAAGCCCTGACCGATGCCCAGCGAAACAGAGAAGGTGAAGAAGATGATGCGCGATACGATACTCATCGCCGCGACAGCCGCGTCACCGTAAACGGCACACTGCGCGTTCAGCAAAACCGTCGAAAGACTGTTGAGTCCCTGACGGAGCATGCTGGGAAAACCGGTCGCGGCGATATCCGCGATTACGGCGGGGCGTATCTGCTTTGCGTAACGGCGGCTGATCTTTGACTGTGTTTTCCCGCAGAGGAACATGGACAGCAGTACCGCCCAGCTGATGAACTGGCTCAGCGCGGTGGACAGGCCCGCTCCCGCGATGCCCATATCCAGACCGAACATCAGTATGGGATCTCCGCCCATATTCAGCACGGCGCCCACCATCAGACCGATCATGCCCAGCGACGCTTTACCCTCATAACGGAGCATATTGTTGAGCGTCAGGCAGGAGCACATGAACGGCGCGGCGATCAGGATATAGGAGATGTAGGTCTCGGCATACGGGGCGATGGTCTCGGTACTGCCGAGCAGCATCACGATATCCCCGAGGAAGATCAGCCCGATGATCCCGACCAGCAGTCCCGCCGTAAAGGAGGACAGAAAGCCTGCCGTCGCATGAACAGACGCCCTGTCCGTATCCTTCTGACCGAGAGCGCGCGACAGGATACTGCCCGCTCCCTGACCGAACAGGAAGCCGACCGCCTGGATCACCGTCATGAAACCGAACACGATGCCGACCGCACCGCTCGCGCTGGTGCCGAGCCGACCGACAAAGGCGGTATCGACCAGATTGTAGATATTGGTGATCAGCATGGAAATGATCGCCGGTACCGACAGTCCGAGGACCAGACGCGATACCGGCGTTTTTGTCATTTTATCATACTGAGATCGTTTTACTTGCTTTTTCATCATGCTATCGAGAGAAGCGGCAGATCATGCCCGATTCCTGCGGAAAAACTCCGCGAGCCGCTGTTTGTAATCGGGCGCTTCGTCAAAGACGCAGTGTCCGTATCCATCACCGTAGAGGTACAGCTCACAGCCGAGGATCCCGGCAAGCTCACGCGACGCCTCCGTACCGACGGCACGGTCGCCCTCGACGCCGATGACAAGCGTCGGACACTGTACCCTTTTCAGCTCGGGGCGGGCGTCGAAGCCGATGATCGCCTGAGCGAGAATGATGAAGCGGGCGATATCCTCTTCGCCGACGCGGTCATTCATATGCATCAGAAAATCCCTGTACTGACGGATGGTATTGTCGGAATACAGGTTGTCGATAAAGTCGGCGGTCAGCCCGGTCACGTCATGCGCCCTTGCCAGCGCTGTCCACCGTTCGCAGGTGCGCCGGATGGTATCGTTGCAGCGCGCAGTAGTAGAGCCGAGCACCATCGCATGGACCAGCTCCGGAGCGTTTGCAGCGATGCACTGCGCCATCATGCCGCCCTGAGAAGCGCCGAACACGTCTGCGTCACGGATCCCGAGATACCGCATCACTTCGGCGGTATCGTCCGCCATTTCACGGATGGAATACCGCTGCGGCAGATTCCTGCGCCGATCAAAAACATAAACGGTGTATTCATCGGCGAAGCACCGATAGGCGTTCTCCACCGCTTTGGCGGCGGTCAGCACGCTTTTGACGTCGATGCCCGGCAGGATCACCAGACTTTTCTTCCCCGTTCCGAACGAAAAATACGACATCTCAACGCCGCCGGTAAATACGGTATCGGTTTTCATTCGATGACACCCCGATTCACGGCAAGGTGCGAGTTGTTATAGCGTCTGTCGGCGGTGACGTCCTTGATCAGCTTCACGCACGGCGGGATGGGGATCGAGGTGTCCTCGCTCTTGACCTCTGCTTCCAGACTTGCCTTGTCGTCCCAGAAATCATAGACGTCCAGCTCATAGACCAGCCCCTCGAATCGGAAGATATGCCTGTCCTTTTCGATGGTGATCGTATTGGGCTTCTTATGCTTCAGAAGTTCCGTATATTCTCCAGAAGAAATATTCTTTTCATATTCACGTCGGGTCATATCCGACAGGCGCTCCTTGTAGGTGTAGACATAGGTCACCTTTGACCCTTCAAGGATCCTGCGGATCCTCCCGCCGACAAATTCGCCGTCGGACTTGAGATAGGTCTGAGAAATGTGTATGACGCGGTAGCCGGGCATACGGCGCAGCGCCTCGATATCGGGGTATTCGATCAAAAACCTGCGCTCGATCTCCAGCGGCGCGGTACGGATGTCAAACGGTTTCATATTACTTTCCTTTCAGATGGATCAGCACCAGCTCGCGCGGATTGCCGAATCGCGGACAGACAACGGTATTGGAACAGCCCGCTGATACGATCAGCTTGTTGTCAAAGAAGCTGCCGCGGGCATATTTTCCGAAGATCCCCTGCCCCGGGACGAAAAAGCCCATGCCCTTCTTCCCTACGCGGATCTGACCGCCGTGGGTATGTCCGGAAAGGGTCAGCGCGATATCGGAATCTGTCAGCTCATCCACAAAAAACTGCGGATTGTGGCACAGCAGAAGCTTGAAGCCGCTCTGCGCCAGATAGCGCGGGATAAACGTCTCGTAGTCCCACGTGGATACGCCGCCCAGCAGGATCCTGCAGCCCTTGTATTCGATCTGCGTCGACGCATTGTCCAGCAGTGTGATGCCCTGCTCTTTCAAAAAGAAGTAATCCTCATCCAACAGCTTTTGCTCATGATTGCCGAGGCTGAGATATACCGGCGCGATTTTGACTGCCTGCGTCAGAAAGCGGCAGGCATTCTCTGTCTTAGCCTTTTTCTTATCGCTTTGCAGCTTGGTGAGAAGAAAGTTGGAATAGTGGATACAGTTGATGATCAGATGCTTGAGCGGTTTGTGATAAAAATCATACTGCGGACGGTTGTCATAGCGCTCAAAGGTATCGCCGGTGATTACGATAAAATCAGGACGTGCCTTGCGCAGCATCGCCAGGATATCATCCGCGATACGCTCGTGCAGATCGGACACGTGCGCGATCGTCAGCGGTCGGGGCACCGGATATCCGATCGTCACGTCATATTCGGTCAGAACAGCCTTGCTCATGCGGTCCCTCCTGTCATCATGTGGTAGCGTTCCATTACAGTATACCGCATCCCGCGTCGGATTTCAACCGATAATTGCCGGCGATCGCCGCCGGATTGTAGGTTTACAATAGATGCGTTACAGTAGCAAGTAAAAAAAGAATAGCAAATAGGAAGAACCTGTGTTACAGTTAGTTCGCTTACAACAAAACACAAC
>ONAS01000091.1 GCA_900315815.1 uncultured Eubacteriales bacterium | reverse complement strand
ACCGCCCGCGGAGTCACTCGCCATTAAAACCTTTGCACCTTGAGTGCTGTGCATTTTTTGACTTGCAGCAAGAGTGACGGGACTTGAAAGCCCGTTAAGAAAACAGTCCGGCGGACTGTTTTTAGGGCGTGGCGCTGATAATTGTTACGTCAGGAGCAGCGTGCAAAAGACGATAGCGGGATCATCCTCCACCGCCCGCGGAGTCACTCGCCATTAAAACCTTTGCACCTTGAGTGCTGTGCATTTTTTGACTTGTATCATACGCGGCGGGACTTGAAGCCCGTCTATCCTGTTTTCAGAGGTAATTCTATGTTTCATGTATCCTTCCCGGGACTCGGGATCAATGATCTGGAAATCAACCGCGTCGCTTTTTCGATCGGCTCGTTCAATGTCTATTGGTACGGCGTGGTCATCGCGACAGGCTTACTGCTGGCGGTGCTTTACGCCTATATCAACGCCGACCGCTACGGCGTAGACCGAAGCAAGCTCTTCGATTGCGTCATTGTCGGTATCATCACCTCCGTCATCGGTGCGCGCGTCTATTATATCGCGTTCTATTCCGGCGACTGGAGCAGCTTCTTTGATATCCGCGACGGCGGCATCGCCATCTACGGCGCCATCATCGGCGCGCTGATCGGCGGTCTGACGATGGCTAAAATCAGAAAGCATCCGTTCCTGCCGCTACTGGACATCACGATGGTCGGTTTTCTGATCGGTCAGGCGCTCGGACGCTGGGGCAACTTCTTCAATCAGGAGGCGTTCGGCTATCAGACGGACTCTCTGTTCCGCATGATCAGTGAAAATACCGTCATCGACGGTCAGAATGTCGCCGTGCATCCGTGCTTCCTCTACGAATCCGTCTGGTGTGCGCTGGGATTCGTTTTTCTCCATATTTTCAACCGCAAATTCCAGAAATATCACGGTCAGGTATTCTACCTCTATCTGGTATGGTACGGCTTTGAACGCATGATCGTCGAGGGTCTGCGTACCGACAGCCTCTATCTGCCGTTCCAACTGTTCGGCTTCGATATCCGCGTATCACAGCTGTTGTCCGCGATATTGCTGATCGTCGGCGTCGTCATGCTGGTGATCAACCGCAAAAAGGACGACGGCATGCGCAATTATCGGCCGCCGAAAAAGACGGCGAAAAAGAAATCCAAAGCGAAGGGATGAAATGAATCATGGCTCAGATTATGGACGGCAAGCTCGTATCGCAGAGCGTCAAGGACAAGATCCGCGACCGCGCTGCCGCATTGAAAGCGGAAGGCAAGGAGATCACCCTCGCGGTGATCATCGTCGGCGACGACCCCGCCTCACGCGTGTATGTCAATAATAAAAAGAAGGCTTGCGAGTACGTCGGCTTCCGCAGTCTCGAATATGCCCTGCCCGCGGAAACGACCCAGGAGGAGCTGATCTCTCTGATACGTGAGCTGAACGGCAGGGAAGACGTCAACGGCATCCTCTGCCAGCTTCCGGTTCCGAAGCACATCGACGACAAGGCGGTCATTGCCGCGATCGATGTGAAAAAGGACGTCGACGCGTTTTCCTCCGTCAATGTCGGTCAGATCATGATCGGCGACTATGATTTCCTGCCCTGCACACCTGCGGGCGTCATGGAGATCCTGCACTACTATCAGATCCCCGTCGAGGGCAAAAACTGCGTCGTGATCGGACGCAGCAATATCGTCGGCAAGCCGATGGCGATGCTTCTGCTGCATGAAAACGGCACCGTCACCATCACTCACAGCCGCACAAAGGACCTTGCCGCGTTCACTCAAAACGCCGATATCCTTGTCGCCGCGGTCGGCAAAGCGAAATTCGTCACCGCCGATATGGTCAAGGAAGGCGCGGTGATCGTCGACGTCGGTATGAACCGCGACGAAAACGGCAAGCTCTGCGGCGACGTCGATTTTGATTCCGTAAAAGAAAAATGTTCCTATATCACGCCTGTTCCGGGCGGCGTCGGTCCGATGACCATCGCCATGCTCATGCAGAACACCCTCAAGGCGTTCGAGATCCAGCAGGGCTGATATGTATTCCGAAAAGCTGAAAACAGCAGTCAGGGTCATTCTCCCGACATGGCTGGTCATCAAGCTGATCGCCGCGCTGGTCACCTTCTTTTCCATGAGCGCGGTCGATCTGACCTTTGTGAATCCCGCGGTGGAGCTGGGCTTCCAATCGCTGGTATTCACCCGCGATTCCTCGGTGGGACTCGCCTTGTTCATCGTTTTCGTCGTGATCACGGCGATCGGTTATCCCGCAAGCTATCTGGTGATACCCGATAACCGTACGCAGAACATCGTCGGATTTTTTGCCTATGCGGTGATCCTGCTGACAGATATCGTCTCGGGGGTCATCCTCGGATTCTCCGACGGCATATTTTTCCTTGCGCTGATCCCGTGCCTGCCGATGGTCCTCTGTCTGCTGTATTACGGAAAAACAGTGCTGTTATCGCCGAAAACAGAGGAGGAAGAGGAAGACGGGGAAGAAGAAAATAATCCTTGACATCCGTACCCCTTTATGATATAGTATATAAGCCGCATACTGTGGGTCCAAAGCTCAGTGCGTCCGCACCGACACCCAACGAGTAGCGAGTCTATGTAAAAGGAATGATAAAATGTTCGCAGTAATTGAGACCGGCGGTAAGCAGTACAAGGTCGAGCAGAACGACGTGATCTACATTGAGAAGCTCAATGCAGAGGACGGCGCAACTGTTGAGTTCGCTGTAGTCGCTGTATCTACCGACGACGGTATCAAAGCAGGCACACCCTATGTAGAGGGCGCCAAAGTCACAGCAGAGGTCATCAAGACTGACAAGACCAAGAAGATTTACGTCGATACCTACAAGCCCAAGAAGGGTGAGAAGCGCAGAATCGGCCACAGACAGCCTTACACAAAGGTTGAAATCAAGGCGATCAACGCCTGATGATCAAAGTCGTTTTTTTCGGAAAAGAGCCTGTCTACGGCTTTCATATCACCGGACATTCCGACGCGACTCCCGACGGTCCCGAGGTCATTTGCGCGGGCGTTTCCAGCGCCGTATATATGACCGCCAACCTCATCACCGAGGTGATCGGGCTGAAGCCGGAGCTGAGCGCTGAGGATGGCGATATGCTTCTGAAATTGCAGACTGAACAGGAAGCCGTCCGCTGTGACGATATCTTGCAGGGACTGCGGCTTCATCTGAGCTCCCTCGCGGAGCAGTATCCCAAGTATATCAAAGTAACATATTCGGAGGTGTAAGGTAATGCTTAAAATAAATCTTCAGTTATTCGCTCATAAAAAAGGTATGGGTTCCACGAAGAACGGTCGTGATTCTGAGTCCAAGCGTCTCGGCGTAAAGCGTGCTGACGGTCAGTTCGTACTGGCGGGCAACATCCTCGTCAAGCAGAGAGGCACCCACATCCACCCCGGCAACAATGTCGGCCGCGGCTCTGATGATTCTCTCTTCGCTATGGTAGACGGCGTTGTTCGTTTCGAGCGTATGGGCAAAGACAGAAAGCGCGCCAGCGTTTATCCTGTTGAGCAGTAATGATGATGGGCGGTTCGCGTAACCGCCCTTTCTTTTTTATTTGATCTTTTTTATTTGATAGGAAATCGCAAAAAAATAATATCATCGTTTTATACGTTCCGTATGATCGTAAGCGATCGTATTACTGCAGCTCCTGTCAAACAAATACAATTACAATTGATGTTGCCTACCGATTTTGCTGAAGCGATCATCGGTGACGGCTATGCGAAATGCGCGCATAGCGTGCTTTCTTATCTCATTGTCATCGCAAAGCCTCTGCGGCTGCAGCGATCCCGCAAGGAGGAGCAGAAGATATGTTTGTAGATAAAGCAAAAATACTGATAAAAGCCGGTGACGGAGGCGACGGTGCGGTTGCCTTTCACCGTGAAAAATACGTAGCGTCAGGCGGTCCCGACGGAGGCGACGGGGGAAAGGGCGGCGACGTGATCTTCGTCGCGGATTCCAATCTCTCCACGCTCGCGGACTTCCGCTACAAGCGCAAGTTTGAAGCCAAAAAGGGCAATAACGGCTCCGGCGGCAGAAAATACGGCAAGGCGGCAGAGGATCTGATCGTCAAGGTGCCGGTCGGTACGCTGATCAGAGACGCGAAAACCGGACGCATCATCGCCGATCTGTCCTCAAAGGAGCCTGTCGTCGTTGCGAGAGGCGGCAAAGGCGGCTGGGGCAATACCCATTTTGCCACCCCGACCCGTCAGGCGCCGCGCTTTGCGAAGCCCGGTCTGCCGGGAGAGGAATTCGAGGTCACGCTGGAGCTGAAGCTGCTGGCGGATGTCGGCCTTGTCGGCTTCCCGAACGTCGGCAAATCCACGCTGATCTCCGTTGTTTCTCAGGCGAAGCCCCAGATCGCGAACTACCATTTCACCACGCTCACCCCGACGCTCGGCGTTGTATCGATGGGCGACGGCGTGTCGTTCGTCATGGCGGACATCCCCGGTCTGATCGAGGGCGCGGCTGACGGCACGGGGCTGGGTCACCAGTTCCTGCGCCATGTGGAGCGCTGTCGCCTGCTGGTGCATATCGTCGATGTGTCCGGCTCAGAGGGCAGGGATCCCAAGGAGGATTTCCGCATCATCAATGAGGAGCTGCGCAGATTCAATGAAGAGCTTGCCGAGCGTCCCATGCTGGTCGCAGGCAACAAATGCGACCTTGCCACCGATGAGCAGATCGCCGATTTCAAGGCGTGGGTCGAGGAGCAGGGCTATCTGTTCTTCCCGATGATGGCGGCGATCCGCTACGACGTCGATCCGCTGCTCAACAAGATCATCGAGGAGCTTTCCAAGCTGCCTCCGATCAAGGTCTATGAGCCTGAGCCGATGCCCGAGCTTGACGAAGAATCCTTCGGCGACGTCACGATCCGCAACTGTGACGGCGTATATATGGTCGAGGGCAAATGGCTGCTGCGCGTCCTCAGGACCGTCAATTTTGACGATTATGAGGGACTCAGCTACTTTGAGCGCCTGCTGACCAAGTCCGGCGTCATTGACAAGCTGCGCGAGGCAGGCTGTCAGGAGGGCGACACCGTATCGATCTATGACCTTGAATTTGATTTCATCGAGTGATTTTATGCTGAACAGTAACGAAAAAATCAATTTGAACGCGATCCCTACGCTGAATCTTGCCTTTATCGGCGACGGCGTGTTTGATTTACTGGTGCGTGAGCATCTGGTGACGATGAGCAACGACCATGTCGGCGAGCTGAACAAGGCGAAGGTCGAGATGGTCAACTGCAAAAGTCAGGCGGGCTTTGTGAAGATCCTGCTGCCCGCTCTGACAGAGGAAGAAACAGAGATCTATAAGCGCGGCAGGAACACCAAGGTCAATTCCGCGTCGAAGCATTCCACGCTTTCCGATTACCACGCCGCCACCGGACTGGAGGCGCTGTTCGGGTATCTGTATCTCAAAGGGGAGAGCGAACGCATAAAAGAGCTTTTCACGCTCATAATACAATAAAAACGAGCGTGATACTATGACAAAAACCGATAGAGCAGACCGTGCGCGGAGAGCGATCCTCTCAGAGCGCACCCGTCCGCGCGTATTATTCACGGATTATTGCGTGATGCTTCTCGGCGCGGCGGTCTATGCTCTGTCGGTCGATTTTTTTACCGCCCCCAATCATATCGCACCGGGCGGCGTAACGGGGATCTCGACGCTCCTGCACTATCTGATCTACGTTCCGATCGGCGTCACCGCGCTGATCCTGAACATTCCGCTGTTCATCTGGGGAGCGGTGAAAAGCGGGATCCGGTTTATGATTCGTACAGTGATCGCTTCCGCTGCCGCGTCGGCATTTATCGACTTGTTCTCGCTGTTTTCTCTGCGCTATTCCGGTGACAAGATCCTCGCCGCCGTATTCGGCGGGATACTCAGCGGAATCGGCTTGGGAATGGTCTTTTTGCGAGGTGGGAGCACCGGAGGGACAGACATTATCGGGCGCAATCTCCACGCGAGATACCCCTTTCTCAGCGTGGGCAGCATCATCCTGATCGCCGATGCTGTCGTGATCATTTTGTCGTCTTTAGTCTACAAGAGTCTGGAATCCGGTCTATATGCGATCATCACGATTTTTGTGTCGACAAGGCTGATCGATACGGTGGTGTTCGGCTTTTCCCGGGACAACGGGAAGCTGTTGATCGTCATCACCTCCGACCCCGATGATACAGCCCGTCTGCTGACGCGTGACGCGGACAGGGGAGTGACCGTACTGAGTGCCCGCGGGGGCTATTCCGGCTCTTCCAAGGGCGTGATCCTCTGTGCGACCCATACCCGCGACGTCTACCGTGTCAAGGGGCATATCACCGCCGCGGATCCCGGCGCTTTCATCATCACGACAAACGCATCCGCGATATCCGGACGCGGCTTTACCGATTGACCGCTTTACCTTATTAATATATATACCGATAACCACTGCCGATCGGCAAATTATTTCTTGACAAATCCGGATTTTTCCGATATAATGACAGGAGGTGTAAACATGGCATTGAAGGCTAATTACGAGACCGTAATGGTTATTTCAATGAAGCAGGGCGAGGATGGTATCCAGGCTCTCATCGAGAAGTTCAAGGCGCTGATCGAGAAGCACGCTACTCTGCAGAGTGTTGACGAATGGGGCAAGCGCAAGCTGGCTTACCTGATCAACAAAGAGTCAGAGGGCTACTATGTGCTGATGAACTTTGAGGCAGAGGCTGAGTTCCCCGCAGAGCTGGATCGTATCTACAAGATCACCGACGGCATCATGCGTTCATTGATCATCCGCAAGCCCGACGGCGCAGAAGTCGTTGTCGCTGAGAAAGAACCCAAGGTTGAGAAAGCAGCTGAGGAAGCTCCCGCTGTTGAGGAAGCTCCCGCAGAGGAAGCCGCTGAGGCTCCTGCCGAAGAAGCAGCCGAATAATTGAGCGAATAAGTTTTACTGACGGTTTTCGAACCGGAACGAAAGGATTTTTGACATGTTAAACAGAGTAGTTCTCATGGGCCGACTGGTAGCCGACCCCGAGTTAAAGACAACCAACACAGGCATTTCCGTGACCTCTTTCCGCATCGCTGTCGATCGCAGCTATGTCAAGGCAGGCGCGGAGCGTCAGGCGGATTTCTTTGATATCGTCGCATGGCGCAGCTCCGCGGAGTTTGTATGCCGCAATTTTTCCAAGGGCTCGCTTATCGCCGTAGACGGTCAGCTCCAGTCGCGTCAGTATCAGACGAAGGATGGTCAGAACCGCACAGCGATCGAGGTCGTCGCCGATAACATCAGCTTTACCGGCGAGCGCAGGGAAAGCGCATCTGCCTACGGCAGCTATGCACAGCCCTCCCGCGGCAACGATTACGGCTCACAGGTACCTCCTGCGGCGCCCCGGCAGCCCGCGGCATATTCCGCAGGCTCTGCGGATGATTTTCAGGTAATGCCTCTGGACGACGATTTACCGTTCTGAGGTCCAAATCTGTGATTTGGTGTACAACACCCACGCAAGGCTTTCCCGAGAATCGGAGCGCATCGCATGTACGCTGATCGGCTGAAAGCTGCTGCGTTAACACAAATAATTGCAGGAGAGGGGCTTGTACCTCTTGTCACATCTCTAACATACAGAAAGGAGACCCATCATGGCTGACAGACCTATGGGCAACAGACGCCGTCGCAAAGTATGCGGCTTCTGTGTAGATAAGGTCGAGAACATCGACTACAAGGATATCGCAAGACTCCGCCGCTACATGTCCGAGCGCGCCAAGATTCTGCCCCGCAGAGTCACCGGCACCTGTGCCGCTCACCAGCGCGAGCTCACCGTAGCGATCAAGCGTGCGCGTCATCTTGCGCTTTTACCCTACACATCGGATTGATATGATCGACCCAACGCCTTTCCGCAAACGCGGAGGGGCGTTTTTTGTATGCCGAAGAGGTCGAAAACCACAGGGAAAAGGGGAGCGGGAGCGGCGTGGTTGAACCATCTGTTTTCTCAAAAATCCCCGGTAGGGACAAGCGATTGCGCAAAAGAGTAAAGTTTGTGAAAACTGCACAAAGCCGAGCTGTTCAACATGACAAAAGTTCCAAAATTGATGACGAAAAGGCGTTTTTCGGGCTGATATCTTGACAGGCTTTTTCTCTTTTGATATAATACAAATATTAATATAGGAGGATAAGGGGAAGCATGTGACAATAATGTCAATATGCATAAATTGCGCTTGTGATTATCGGCGGGTTTTCGTGAAAACCGACAAAACTCACAACGTGTGATGCTCGTTAGAATCCTTCAATTTTGCGGCATCAATTCTGTACGTTCTTACAGATTAAGAAATAGATCGCAAAAAATCTAATCTCATAAGGGAGGAAACTTTATGAAAACTCAGTTCGCCCACATCAAAAACAGAGCCAAGGGCGTCAGCACACGCACCCTCGCGGTGATGCTGTGCTTCGTCATGCTCCTGACGGCTGTCGGTGCAGGCACGATGATGACCGCCTTCTCAGCGAAGGCAGACGTCGCCGCGTCCACGGCAGTTGCAGACGGCGCCCGCACGGTGGCTGATATCGCCGACGGCGTCGATATCCCCGCTGCCGATGACTCCTCACCGTTGAAAGACCTCGCGAAAAAGGTCAAAGGTGACGCCGACATTGCAGAGACAGGTACGACTTTAGATGGTCAGTCTCTATTCTTTAAATGTAATGCTTGGTATGTAAAATCAGGTCAGCCTGTAGGCGCGTACTTTTTTGGAGGAACTGAAGCTCCTACAACTGTACGTATGTATAAAATGCCTCTAGCGGATCATTATCATTGCATTGTTCCCAATGGTTCGTATGAAAAAGTAATTTTCATTCTTGGACGTAACAATTGGAGTGCGGATGATCCTTGGAATAATAAAGATCAACAAACAGGTGACTTGACGATAAATGGCAATTTCTTCACTAAGACTGCGTATAATCAGGGTCAAGGCGAAGGAGCAAGCAATTGGGCTACAAAATCTTTCTCTCTTTTAGTGAAAGATGGTAGTATCGAAAATACTTACCCTATGACCGATTCAGGGGATGGCACTTTTACGGTAACAACTCCGGCGATAACAGTTACAAATGCTACTCATTTGGAAGTGAAAGCGCATGATAATGCGAGCAACTGGTTTGGACCTAATAACAGTAACTATTGGATTAATGATCTTGTAATAGGGAACGATTATACTGTTACAGCTACTATTGATATTAAACAAATCACTACTAGTAATTTCAATGGTTATACAGTCAGTGCTGCCTCCACCGGCGGACTGACTCCGCTGGCGATCACCGCAGGCGGTTCGTCTTACGACTATAAGCTCAAGGTGTCCGACGGCTCGACCACGATCAATAACTACGGCGGCACTGCGACCGGTAATTATTTGTCCGGTAAGACAGTTACTGTCACGGTCACTCCTGTTGACAGTGAAAAAAAGGTCACCGATATCTCCGCCGACACCAACACCGTGTCGGCTGTTACCGACAACGGCAACGGAACCTACAGCGCTACATTCGTGGTATCCGCTGCAGCGACCGTTACCGCTAATCTCGAAAATAAAACCAGATATACCTTGACCTTCTCCGCCGGCGCTCACGGTTCCGTTACCGCGACCGCAAACGGCGCAGCGCTGACCTCTGGCGCTTCTGTGCTTGAGGGCACGAAGATCACCTTCACCGCTTCGCCC
>ONAS01000089.1 GCA_900315815.1 uncultured Eubacteriales bacterium | reverse complement strand
AAGCCTCATTCCGCTACGCTCCATTCGGCTTCAAAATCTTTCCTCTATCCACACATCCATTATTTTGGGTGTTTCCCGACTGCACTTTTCTTGACATATCCATATGTACAGCGCGACAGAACAGGAAAACGGCTCGCACAAAACCATTTCTGTGTGGGCTGTTTGGTTTCCCGTGCAAAGGGCACATTGTTTTCAGGATGAAAATCACCAAAATAGTGACATAATATTTGTAGAGGTATACAATGTTCACCTTGTGAGGTTCTTGGTATAATAATAGTGAATCAAGCGGAAGAGACGGACACTTTATCCAAAAAGAAAGGATAATTATCATGAAAATGAAATCTATCGTCAGTATTCTCTTATGCTTATGCCTTGCGGCAGCGGTCATTCTGACCGGATGCGGCGATAAGTCCGACGGTGCATCGGACAAAGCGACCCAAGCGGCTGCGGAAGCTGTGACCGAAGCGGCAAAGGCCGACGGCATCGACTACATGGTGCTGGTCAACAAGACCCACGCGCTCCCCGATGACTGGGAAGATAAGCTGGAAACGATCCACATGACCAATTCTGTCGGCGATGACGTTGAGGTCGAGAAGAAGGCATACGACGCGTACCTCAAGCTCAAAGAGGCGCTCGAAAAAGAAGATATCCATGTCGACCTCGATTCCGCACGCAGAAGCGTTGCCGATCAGCAGAGGATCATGGACGAATTCACCGAGCAGTACGGCGCCGACTATGCGGCGAAAACCGTCGATCAGCCCGGCTGTTCCGAGCATCACACCGGTCTGGCGCTGGATCTGTATCTCATCATCGACGGCAAGGATGTGGTCGAAAACGAGGATATGATCAAATACACCGATATCTGGGCGAAGATCCATGAAAAGCTCGCCGACTGCGGCTTTATCCTCCGTTATCCCGACGGCGCGGAGCATATCACCGGCTGCGGCTATGAGCCTTGGCACATCCGTTATCTCGACAATGCCGATGCCGCCAAAGAGATCGCCGCAAAGGGCGTGACGCTTGAAGAGTATCTCGGCGCCTACACCGGCGGCGAGGTGAGCATCGATTACGGTACCTCGGAAATCTATACGGAGCAGGATCTCAGGGACGCCGTGATCCGGATCAAGTGCAGATTTGCTTTCTGGGGCAACGTCGATCTCAAGAGCATCCGCTACGCAGGCGATGAGGCTGTCTCCGAGGAAAAACTCAAGTGGCTCAATGAGCTTGAACCCCAAGCCGGCTATACACAGGCGGCAATGTTCTTCACCGACTTCCATACGCCGGCGGACTTTACGCAGAATGTCTTTACCGCGGATACCGATTATACGGATTATCAGTGGTGGCTTGCCCGAAAAGCAGGCGGCGGCTGGGATATCGTGACCTTCGCATACGATGCAGGATGATACCGTATCGTTGCTTAAAAAAAGAAATGAAAACCATTTACACCATATCAATCTATGACGGAGGTAGAAAAATGAAAATCAAGAGAGCGATTGCGATCATTTGCGCGGCAGTGATGCTGATGACGGCGATCTCTGCGTGCGGCAGATCCGAAACATCAAAAGAGGAGCGATCCGACAAAAAGGAGCAAACAGCGCTGTTTACGACGCCGAGAGAACGCCTCGGGGAGGAGGCGCAGGACTCTCCCGCATGGGTGACGAAGCTCGACGCGGCAAAGGACGCAAATCAGCTCTTTGTCGTCGCGGGCTACGAGCGTTCCAACGCATGGATCTCCATGCATGAAAAGGACGCGAATGGCAGCTGGAAGATGATCACGTCCACACCCGGCTATATCGGCAAGGAGGGCCTCGGAAAGACGAAAGAGGGCGACGGCAAAACGCCGGTCGGTACCTTCCGATTCAATAAGGCGTTCGGTATTGATGACGATCCCGGCTGTGCGATCCCGTACACCAAGGTCGACGACGATATCTATTGGTCGGGCGACGCCAACGCCGAATACAACCGGATGGTCAGCATCAGGGACTACCCCGATCTGAATACCGAGGACAGCGAGCATATCGTCGATTACCGCTACGAGTACCGCTACTGCCTGAACATCAGCTATAACGAGGACGGTACGGCAGGAAAAGGCTCGGCGATCTTCCTGCATTGCTTCGGCGACAGAAAGCCCCGCACCGGCGGCTGTGTCGCGATCCCCGAGGAGCAGATGTACTTTGTCATGCGGCATGTCGATCCCGACTGCGTCGTCGTCATCGATTCAATGGAGAATCTCGGCGCAGAGTTCTGACACAAACCAACCGAGAAATATCTGTACTGTTACCGGAAATCGCAGCAGAAAAAAGGGATTCGTATGAAATAGAGAGTATTCTCAACGGCGCCTGCCGTGCTTCCGGTGATCCTTTCAACGCCGGCGTCGACATCCTGCTCAAGCCGGTCGGCACCGCTGCAAAGGAAGGGATCGCCGAGCTGGATACCTATATCTCAAGGCTGGCGCAGATGGCTGAAAGCGGCGAGATCCCGATGGAGAGGATCAACGCTTCTGTCCTCAGGATCCTGAAGCTGAAGGAGCACAGCGGCTTATTCACCCCTTATGACGGTTCGGATATCGAGGCGCGCGTAAGGGCGGCAAATTCATCGTGATGCCGGTCAGCCTTCCGCATGACGCCTGATCGGAATGAAACAGTATTCCGCAAGCGTGCCGACCGTCCGGATCGGTACATAAAACCGCTGCGCCGAATAGCCGCGCTCTGCGGAATATCATTTGAAAAAGCGGCGCCGATCGTGTATAATAACAGCATCGATATCATCGCGGCGTGCTGTACCGCGGTCCTGAAAAAAGAGCGGCAGGAGAGCGCCGCGCTCTGCATCCGCTGATTAAGCAATACGCCCGCGCGGTCGGATTTGCGCGGACTTCTGAGAGGTGTGTTCAGTGTTCGGAAATTCAAAGATACGCGGTCATCACGGCAGGTTCACGCCTGAGCCGTTCGACCCGCAAAAGCAGGTCGCCGTCATCCGCAGCTCCATCTGTACGGGTGAAAAGGTCGCGGGCTTCCGGGATAAGCACGACGGTCATTTCACGGAGGTCATGCTGATCCGCTCGCAGAAGGATATCGAGGAATTCAAGCGCACCTACGGAGTGGACAGCCTGAAAACGGAGTACTGACGGATGGAACGGGAAATGAATTATACCTATATCCTCCGCTGTGCCGACGGCACGCTGTACTGCGGCTGGACGAATCATCCCCAAAAGCGGCTCGCCGCCCATAACGCGGGAACAGCGTCAAAGTATACCCGCTCACGCCGTCCGGTCGAGATGATCTATTGTGAGGAATTCCCGACGAAGCAGGAGGCGATGCGCCGCGAGTATCACATCAAGCGGCTGTCGCGCGAGGAAAAGCTGGCGCTGATCCGGCAGAATGGCTCGGAGCGAGCGAAGCATGAATGATGGCATCATGAGCAATAAGGCTGATTTGATCGGCGCGGGATATCGGCGCACGCCGGAGGGATCGTACGCGCTGATCCCTGACGGTCATGCAAAGCGCTTTTCGGATACGGAGCCCCCGGTCATCAGACGTTTTTAAAGTGAGGTGCTGTATGAAAAAATGAAACGATGGCAGAAGATCCTGCTGTGCGTCCTTGCGGCGGTCATCGTCCTTGCGGCTGTCGTCGGGATCGCCCTCGGCGGACGCATCGCGACCGTCATGAACGTCAAGCGTGTCGCAGCGGGCATTTACACGATGAATTATGTGCAGGACTATCAGCTGGACAAGGCGCTCCGCTCGGAGCTTGACACCGAAAAGAAGGTGGAGGAATTCATCAGCAAGGAGATCTTTTTCGGACACGCGATCAACACCAATTTTGACAAGTATGCGTGCAGTGCGTTCCTGACGATGAACGAATATGATCCCGAGAATACCACGTATCTCGCGGGACGCAATTTTGACCATTATCAGACCGACACCCTGATCGTCCGCACCAAGGCAAAGGACAGCTATGAGACCATCTCGACGGTCGCGCTGGACATGCTGGGCGTGGGAGCGCCGAACAGCGTCGATCCCATGAGCCTTGAGGGGAAGATCGCCATGCTCGCGGCGCCGTATCTTCCGCTGGACGGCATGAACGAATGCGGACTGAATGTATCCATCCTCAATGTCGACGGCAGGGAAGAGGTGCATCAGAATACCGGAAAGCCCGACCTGCCGATCACCCTGTCGGTGCGCCTTTTGCTGGATCGCGCGGCGAATGTCGGCGAGGCGGTCGATCTGCTCAAGGAGTACGATATCCACATGAGCGAGGGCGTCAGCCAGCATTTGTTCATCGCGGACACCGACGGGAAAGCCGTCGTCGCGGAGTGGCACAAGGGCAAGCTGAAGGTGACGGAAAGCCCTGTCTGCACCAACTTCCTCCTCTCGTCAAAGTCGGTGCAGGAGGATCCCTCCGGTATCTGCGACCGCTTTGATACCATCACCCGGTACCTCGCGGCGCACCCGGAGAACACCCCCGAGGAGGCGATGTCGCTGCTGGAGAAGGTCACGATCGATGAACCGGATTACCGGATCGTGACCGAGTGGTCGCTCGTCTATCATCTGAACAGCTTCACGCTGGATATCGCCGTCGATCGGGATTACGATCACGTTTTTGAATTGTCGTGCGGGGCGTTTTGAGAGGGAGCCGGTCATGATATGAGATTTGATTCATGATCCGAGGCTGCCGGGCGCGATCTTGCTGCGCGGATTCACATACAAAAAAATATCGCCCCGGAGAACGGTCGTGTTCTCCGGGGCGTTTTCTATCCGGCAATGTTTTTATCTCAGTCGTCCTGCGACGGTATCCGTGAAATATCAGTCGTTCGGCGCTTTGAAGTTTTTGGAGCGCGAGGGATGGCGCAGCTTGCGGAGCGCCTTTGCCTCGATCTGACGGATGCGCTCTCTGGTGACGTTGAAGATCTTTCCGACCTCCTCCAGCGTGTAGCATCTGCCTCCCTCAAAGCCGAAGCGCAGACGCAGAACGGTCGCCTCACGGGGGGTCAGGGTGTTCAGTGCGTTCTCGATCCGCTCGCGGATATCGGAAAGCTCCGCGGTCTCCTCGGGCGTTTCCGTTTCTTCGTCCGCGATAAAGTCGCCCAGAACGCTGTCCTCTTCCTCGCCGATGGGCGTTTCCAGGGAGACGGGCGCCTGTGCCAGACGCAGGATCTCGCGCACTCTCTCGACAGGCATGTCCAGCTCCTCGGCGATCTCGTCCGCGGTCGGCTCGTGACCGTTGCGGTGCAGCAGCTGTACGGAAACGCGTCTGACCTTGTTGATGGTTTCCGTCATATGGACGGGGATCCGGATGGTGCGCGCCTGATCCGCGATCGCGCGGGTGATCGCCTGACGGATCCACCACGTCGCGTAGGTGGAGAATTTGAAGCCCTTTCCCGCGTCGAACTTGTCCGCCGCCTTGATCAGTCCGAGATTGCCCTCCTGGATCAGGTCGAGGAAGCTCATGCCGCGTCCGAGATAGCGCTTCGCGATGCTGACGACGAGCCGCAGATTGGATTCGATCAGACGGTTCTTCGCGTATTCATCGCCCTCTGCGATCCGCGCGGCGAGCTCTACCTCCTCCTCGGGGGTGAGCAGCGGGAAGCGTCCGATATCCTTGAGGTACACCTTGACGGGGTCGTCGATCGCGGCGCCGTCCGATTCGCCGGCCGATCCCCGATCGGCGCCGGCTTCGTCGTCCGCGCTGTTTTCGGATACATCCAGCCCCTCCAGCGAGAGCTTCTCCCGGACGTCGGTCTCAACGATCTCGACGCCTGCCTGCTCCAGCGCATCGTACAGCTTTTCCAGTTGTTCGGGGTCGATATTCATGTCGCCGACAGCGTCGATGATATCCTCCTCCGTCAGGAAGCCCTGTTCCTTCGCTTTCCGGATCAGCTTGTCCTGCAGACTGCCTTCGTTTTTCTTTTTGCTCATCCGTATCCTCCCTTTCTTCTTCCGATTATGTCGGTCAGAAAAAGCCCGACAACTATTACATACGCATTTTTCTGCGGATATCCTCTGTATGCCGACAGATTTTTTTCTGAATCGACAGGTTCTGATTATGGACGGTCATCTGACGGTTGACACACGCTTTTGCAGCCGATATAATGGAATCAGCAATGATTTTCGATCACAAAAACCATGATAAAGGAGATGTAACAATGAGAAAGACCCGAATCCTGCTGTCCCTGCTGCTTGCCGTGCTGATGCTCGCGGGCACGGTCGCTTTCGGCGGACTGTCCGCCGCGGCGATGGGCGAACCGACCGATCTGTACTGGAGCAGTACGACCGCCTGCTGGACGCCGCCCGACGTTGAAACCAGCTACTTCCAGATCGAGCTGTATAAGGACGGCAGCCTCGTGACCTCCGGCACTGCCTACGGAGGCTATTTCAGCTTCAGTGATACGATCGCCAACTGCGGCCCCGGCGATTATTATTTCACCGTAGCCAGCGCTTACACCGAAGGTCCCGCGTGGATTTCCGAAGCGGTCACCTCACCGTCCCAGTATTTTTCCGGTACCAGCGGCGGATGCTCGCACACGCTCGTGCACATCGCGTTCAGCTATCCGACCTGTACCGAGGACGGCGAAAAAGGTCACTATGAATGCACCAACTGCGGCAGATGGTTCTGGGATGAGGGCGCGACTGCCGAGATCGCCGACCATGATGAGACCGTCACCGAAAAGCTCGGTCACGCCTGGGGCGAATGGTACGTCGTCGATGACCCGACCACCGAAAAGGAGGGGCTTGCACAGCGTGTCTGCAGCAATGACAGCGATCATGTGGAAAGAAAGCAACGGAGAACAAGTCCGAAGCGACCAAGGCGCAGGACGCGACAAAGGCGACCGAAGCGACCTCCGCGACCAAAGCGACCGAAGCCACCTCGGCGACGGTCTCCGCTCAGGAGGCAAAGCGCGTCAAGAAGGTGTTCGACGACGCGTGGCTGATAACGCTTCTGATCATCGCCGGCTGTGTGGTGCTGATCGCCGCCGTGATCGTCGTCCTGATCGTCCTGCTGAGAAAGAACAGGAAGAAGGACGATAACAGCAATACGCCTCCGTCAAAGCCTCCCACAGTGAGATAACCTGACGGCAGAGCGGCTTTCGCAGACTCAACAGAAAAACTCACCGCGTATCGGTTTTTCGGCCGGTACGCGGTATTCTTTTTCCGGGAGGGCTTTTGTCGTATTCCACAAATCCATGCGCTGTTTTATGGGCAAACTGACAGGTTGCTTTTCACTGACCTGCTGTTGTATAATAGGGGCACCCAAAAATCGGCGGTTTACACATGCATGTATCGGCAGCGGGCATTTTCCGGCACAGGTTACTGACGGAGAGCGGGCAGCGAGTCGCTGTCCGGACGGCAATGGGAGGTCTTGTGATCCCGCGTAAAGCGGGATCACCCGCAAACCCGTTGTGCCGATCGATCGGCAATGGATCCGAAGCCTGCCAACGGCTTTGCGGATATTGTGCCGATGCATGCATGTGTGAGCCGCCTGTGTGACTTTCAGCTCAAGGGAGGTGCTGTGATGCGGCTGGAAAGAGAATCGGTCGTTTTCGAATCGATGGATATGAACTTTGTCAAAAAGCACGGACTGATGGCGGCGACGGACATGGTGCTGGACTATAAGGCCGATCATCAAACGCCTTTCTTGTATGATTTGCGACAGCTGGCGTATTTTTTGGAAATCCCGCAGGATCAGCTGCGGCGTCTCCTTGCGGATGTCGGGGCGTACTACCGTACCGCCTGCATCCCGAAGCGTTCCGGCGGCTTCCGCACGCTCAGTATCCCGCTGTCCCCGCTGCGTGAGGTACAGAAGGATATCCTTTCGGGGGTCCTGTATCTGCTCCCGGGTTCCGAGCACGCGACCGCCTACCATCCCGGCGACTGCCTGCGGCGCAACGCCGTGCCGCATGTCTCAAAGCGCTGTCTGCTCAAGCTGGATATCACCGACTTTTTCGGATCGATCACTGCGGAACTGGTGAAGAATGTCTTTGCCGCCGCCGGATATAATGACGAAATCGCGGACGTTCTGACCGCCCTGTGCTGTCTTGACAACGCGCTCCCGCAGGGCGCGTGCACGTCGCCCGCCATGTCCAATCTGGTGATGAAGCACTTTGACGACGCCTTTGGCGGCTGGTGCAGGGTGCGTCATTTCACCTATACGCGTTACTGCGACGATATCACCGTGTCGGGTGATGCCGAGGTGTATCCCGCCTATCGCAAGGCGAAGTATATGCTCGGCAGGATGGGCTTTGAGATCAACCGGAAAAAGACCCGCTTCATCACCAATGCCTCCCGCCAGACGGTCACCGGACTGACCGTGAACGAAAAGATCGCCGTTCCCTCCGATTACAGGCGGCGTCTGCGTCAGGAGCTGTACTATGTCGACCGCTTCGGCATCCGCGGCGCGGCGGAGCATCTGCATATCGATGACGCGGAGCGCTATTTTCAGTCGCTGATGGGCAGGCTGAATTATGTACTGTCCGTCGATCCGCTCAACGATTATTTCTTTGAGGCGGAGGAAAGACTCAGGCGGCAGCTCACACAGCTGCGCGGCGAATGACAGCTATCGACATCTGACGGAGGTGATGATTTGCCGGATATCATTGTGCATACCGGATTCGGTCAACAGGTGCTGGAGAGGCTCCCGCTCGATGTTGACCGCGATATATACGACTTCGGACTGCTGGGTCCCGACCCGTTTCTGTTCTGCCGCTTCTTTGTGCCGCCGTTCCGTCACCGCGCTAACCGTTATTCGTCGGTGATGCACACGGAGCGTACGGGGGAATTCCTGACGGAGCTTGCGCGGCGAAGCCGTGCCGACCGCAGGGTGTTCTCCTATTTTGCGGGCTTTTTGTGCCATTACGCGCTGGATTCCGATACGCATCCGTACATCAATCGCAAGGCAAAGGGCAGCAAGACCATGCACATGGCGATCGAGCACAAGCTGGACAGGATGTTCGGCGGCGGGATCCGTATCCCGCCGTTTCTGCCCGAGAGCCTGCGAGAGCAAGTCGGCGGCGCAATCACGAAGATCTACGGATGGCGCGACGCGTGGGAAAGACTGCGCGAGGGACACCGCCATATGAAGCCCTTCTACCGGCTTGTCGGAGATGAAAGCGGCAGACTGGACCGCATCGCGCGGCGAACCCATTCAAAGGCGGCGCTGGTATCCTATCGCAGCACCGCGATCGACGATATGGATCTGGGCGGATTCGCGCCATTGTACCGCCGTGCGCTGGACGACGCGGTACGATTCATCTGCGCGGCGCTGTCATATATCGACGGCGCTCTCGACGAAGGCGCGCTGAGGGATATACTCGGCAGCCGCTCCTTTATCACAGGCTAGACAATAACAGCCTCCTGCGTTTTCGTGTGAACCGCACCCCGTCAAGAGGACAGAGAAATAATTAAAAGAATATTTACAATGTAATAGTTTAGAAGTACCGCAAATTTTGGCTGGACAAGGGAAA
>ONAS01000085.1 GCA_900315815.1 uncultured Eubacteriales bacterium | reverse complement strand
TTCTGCTTTGATTTTTCCTTTCTTGGGCATAACAAAAGCTCCCTTCATGTTTGACAGTGTTTTTTCATTTCACTGTCTTCCATAAAGGGAGCATACCATCCACAGCGGCGGTCGATTTATATGATTCAGTTTTATCCGATCAATTCTTTCAGCTTTGCGGTGACGGCTGCGGCGTCGGCTCTGCCGCGGCTCTGCTTCATGACGTTGCCTAAGACCGCCATGAGCGCCTTTTCCTTGCCGCTCTTGTAGTCCGCGACAGCCGCGGGCATCGCGTTGATCGCGTTCATGCAATACTCGGTGAGCGTAGCGTCGTCCAGTCCTGCCATATCGGATTCGGAAACGAATTTGGTGACAGGCTCGCCGGTATCGAGCATCTTCTCCAACGCGGTTTTCGCGAGGTTGTTTTTGAGCTTGCCGCTCTCAAGCAGTCTGCACAGCTCATTGAGTTGTTCGGCAGTCGTTTTGACGGCAAAAGCCTCTTTGTCTGCCTCGGTTTCCAGACGGCGGAAGATCTGACCGATGATGAAATTCGACGCGGTCTTCGGCGATTTCAGCCCCTTGATGGCTGTGTCGAAATACTCGGCGATACTGCGATATTTGGTCAGAAGCGCGGCGTCCTTCGCGGGGATCTCGTACTCCTCGGTATAGCGCTGATACTTCTGCTCGGGCAGCTCGGGGAGGCGCGCCTCGATTTCCTTGACTCTCTCACGCGGTACATGGATCGTCACCAGATCCGGCTCGCGGAAATAGCGATAATCGTGAGCGTCCTCCTTGGAGCGCATGGACGAGGTCGTGCCGGTCGCGTCGTCATAGCGGAGGGTCTCCTGCACGACGGCGCCGCCGCTTTCGATCAGGTCGCACTGGCGCTCATATTCGTATTCCATCGCCTTCGCGATATTGGTGATGGAGTTCATGTTCTTGATCTCGGTTCGTGTGCCGAGCTTCTCACTGCCCTCGGGACGGACGGAGATATTCACGTCACAGCGCATGGAGCCTTCCTGCATGCGGCAGTCGGACACGCCGATATAGCGCATGATCTGCTGTAAGCGCTCAACATATTCCTTTGCCTCGTCGATCGAACGGAAATCCGGCTCGGTGACGATCTCGATCAGCGGAACGCCGCCGCGGTTGTAGTCGACATAGGTGTCGCCGTGGTTATGGATCAGCTTGCCCGCGTCCTCCTCGATATGGATGCGCAGGATGCGGATCTTTCTGCCGTTGGAGAGTTGGATGAAGCCGTGCTGACAAAGCGGCTTGTCGTACTGCGAGATCTGATACGCCTTCGGCAAATCGGGATAGCAGTAGTTTTTGCGGTCCATTTTGGCGATCTCGGCGATCTCACAATTCGTGGCAAGACCCGCCATGATCGCGTACTCCACGACCTTTTCGTTCAGCTTCGGGAGCGTACCGGGCAGACCGATACATACCGGACAGCAATGGGTATTGGGGTCGCCGCCGAACGCGGTGGTGCAGGAGCAGAAGATCTTGGTCTTTGTGGATAATTCAACGTGGGTCTCAAAGCCCGCTACCAGTTCGTATTTCACAGCTTCACACCCCACTTTGCTTCCTTGAATTTGTCTTCCTTTTCCTCGTACTTGTACGCAAGGTTGAGGATGGTTTTCTCATCGAATTTTCTGCCGATCAGCTGCATGCCGATGGGCAGACCCTCGCTGTCCTCTCCGCAGGGGATCGATACGGCGGGCAGACCGGCGGTGTTGACAGGCACGGTGCAGATATCGGAGAGATACTGCTCGAGCTGGTCGGTCTCCTCGCCGAAGAGATAACCGTTTTTGAACGCAGTGACAGGAGCCGTGGGCGCAAGGATCACGTCGCACTTTTCAAAGGCACGGTCGAACGCCTCGACGATCGCGCCGCGCAGGTTGACCGCCTTCTTGTAATACGCGTCATAATAGCCCGCGGAAAGCACATAGGTACCCATCAGGATACGGCGCCGGACCTCTTTGCCGAAGCCCTCGCTGCGGGTGCGGCAGATCATGTCGTGCGTGCCGTTGTAATGCTCCGCCTTATACCCGTAACGGATGCCGTCGTAACGTCCGAGGTTGGAGGAAGCCTCCGCCATCGCGAGGATATAATAGCACGGCAGGGCAAAATCCAGCTCGGGCAGATCGAAGTAAACGATCTCGGCGCCCATGTCCTCATAGGCCTTCGCGGCGTCGAGGACCGCCGCCTTGACGTCCTCGCGGACGCCGTTGAGATACTGGTTGGCGATGCCGATCTTCTTGCCGGCGATATCATCATACAGGGTCGGGAGCGCAGGCTCACTGCCCTGAGAGGTGCTGTCGCGGTCATCATATTTTGCGATCGCATCAAAGACGATCGCCGCGTCCTCCACATCGTGGGTGATCGGGCCGATCTGGTCAAAGGACGACGCGTAGGCGATCAGACCGTAACGCGAAACCGCGCCGTAGGTGGGCTTCAGACCGACGATGCCGCAGAAGGACGCGGGCTGGCGGATCGAGCCGCCGGTATCGGAGCCTAAGCCGTAAACGGCGAGATTGCCGCCGACTGCGGATGCTACGCCGCCCGAGGAACCGCCCGCTACATGGTCGGTATTGTGCGGATTCTTCGCGCCTCCGTAGTAGGAGGTCTCACAGGATGAGCCCATCGCGAACTCGTCCATGTTGGTCTTGCCCAGCATGACCACGCCCTCCTTTTGGAGCAGCTCATAAACAGTCGCGTCGTAGATCGGCTTATAGCCGGTCAGGATCCTGGACGCGCAGGTGGTGAGGATGCCCTTGGTGGAAATGTTGTCCTTGAGGGTCATCGGGATGCCCTCGAGCAATCCGATCTCCTCGCCGCGGGCGAGCTTTTCGTCGACCGCCTTCGCCTGAGCAAGAGCGACGTCGGGCGTCACGGTGATATATGCGTTTAATTCTTTGTTGGAATTTTCAATCTCATCGAGATACTTCTGTGTCAGCGCGGTGCAGGTGATCTCACCCTTGACGAGCATCTCATGTATACGTTTGATCTGTCCCATGGGTCACGCTCTCTTTCTGACGAGGAAATGATCCTCTGCCTGCTCGGGTGCGTTTTTCAGGATCTCCTGCGACGGAAGCGAGGGACGTACCTCGTCCGCGCGGAAGGCGTTCGACAGGTTGTTGATATTATCAAACTCGCCGGTCTTGACGTCGGCGTTGTTGATGGTATCGGCAAAGGATACGATCTTCTGCATTTCCTCGGTCAGGCTGTCAAGGTCTTTTTCATCGACGAACAGCTTTGAAAGCAGAGCGATGTTTTCGATATCTTCTCGTGTTACCATAGTATCTTTCCTTTCGGATGATATCCCGGCGCTGTACGCGCCGCGGGAGGAAAAGCCCCTCCCCTGCGGATCATCTCAATTTGATGTGTACCTCGCGGAGCTGCTGCTCGCTGACCTCGCCCGGTGCGCCGAGCAGGACGTCCTGGGCGTTGCTGTTCATCGGGAACGCGATGACCTCGCGGATGTTCTCCTCCTCGGTGAGCAGCATGATCATGCGGTCTACGCCGGGAGCCATGCCCGCGTGAGGCGGCGCGCCGTACTGGAACGCGTTGTACAGAGAGCTGAATTTTGCTTTCAGATCGTCCTCGGTATAGCCCGCGATGGAGAATGCCTTGACCATGATATCGAGGTCGTGGTTGCGGACCGCGCCGGACGACAGCTCTACGCCGTTGCAGACGATGTCATACTGATAGGCGAGGACGTCGCAGGGATCCTTTTCCAGAAGCGCCTGCATTCCGCCCTGCGGCATGCTGAACGGGTTATGGGTAAAGATGATCTGACCGCTTTCCTCATCCTGCTCGAACATCGGGAAATCGACGATGAAGCAGAATTCAAAGCGGGATTTATCGATCAGGTCGAGACGGGTCGCGACCTCGGTACGGATCTGACCGGCAAGCTTGGGGGCATCTGACGCGGTATCGGCGATGAAGTAGATCACGTCGCCCGCCTTGGAGCCGTTGCGGCGTATCAGCTCTTCCCTGTCGCCCGGCTTGAGGAACTTGTCGATCGGACCGTCAAACAGCATCTCATCGGTGACCTTGACATAGCCAAGGCCCTTCATGCCGATGGACAGTGCGAACTCCTCCATCTTCTTGAACCAGTTTTTGGAACAGGAAGCCGCTCCGGGAACGTTGATAGAGCGAACGGTTTTCTTGAGGAAGGGTTTGAAGTCGGTTTCCTCAAACATATCGGAGATCTCTACGATCTCCAGCGGATTGCGGAGATCGGGCTTATCGGTGCCGTATTTCAGCATGCTTTCCGCAAAGGTGATGCGTCTGAAGGGCGGCTTGGAGACCTCTTTGTCGGTGAATTTGACAAAGGTCTCGTAGAGGACCTCCTCCGCGATGTCGAATACGTCCTCCTGTGTCGCGAACGCCATCTCATAGTCGAGCTGATAGAACTCGCCGGGCGAACGGTCGGCACGGGCATCTTCGTCACGGAAGCAGGGCGCGATCTGGAAATACTTGTCAAAGCCGGAGACCATCAGCAGCTGCTTGAAGATCTGCGGCGCCTGAGGCAGAGCGTAGAATTTGCCCTTGTGCTTGCGGGACGGGATCAGATAGTCACGCGCGCCCTCGGGAGAGGACACGGACAGGATCGGGGTCTGCAGCTCGGTAAAGCCGAGCTCTGTCATCTTATTGCGCAGGAAAGCGATGATCTGAGAGCGCAGAAGGATATTGTTGTGTACCTTCGGATTGCGCAGATCAAGGAAACGATATTTCAGGCGGATATCCTCATTGGAAGCAGTGGAAGAAACCACCTCAAAGGGCAGATTGTTTTTGCACTTGCCCAGGACCGTCAGGGTCTCGGCAACTACCTCGACCGTACCGGTGGCGATCTTCTTATTGACGGTCTCCTCGTCGCGCTTGACGACCTTGCCGGAAATCGTGACGCTGCACTCGCGGTTGACGTTCTGAAGAAGGCTGTCGTCATGAACGACCACCTGCGTCACGCCGTATTGGTCACGGATATCGAGGAACATAACGCCGCCGTGGTCACGGATATTCTCTACCCAGCCGGCAAGGCGCACCTCTTCTCCGATATGGCTTTCTCTGATGTCTCCGCAGGAAACGGAGCGATAAATATTTGCTTTCATCTCTGTTTTTCCTTTCATCCATACGCCGCAGGCATATGTTTCCATATTCTTTAGTAGTATAGCACAATCGCGCCGCAAAGTAAAGTCTTTCACGGCAAAGAAAGTATTTCAGACGCAAAAAATTCGCCCGCGCCAAAGCTGACGCGGACGAAAAGGAATAAATGGAGAATGAATCTTACTTGAGATAGGTCTGACCATCGGGACCGATCTTGCCGGAGATACCCTTGAAGCCGGACGCGCAGCATACGTAAACGCGCATGTTGCCCTTACCGGTGGCAGATACGGAGAGCGTGCCGTTGGAGACAGTCTTGGTGTCGCCGCTGACTGCGTCGATGTAGGTGCCGTTCGGGATATTCTTGAAGGTCGCGCCGTCGGTGATCGCTACGCAAGCGACAGAGTCAACATTAGAGGTCTGACCGGTCTCAGCATCGGTATAGCTGCCGGTATAACGTCTGATATACGCCATATTGCCTTCAACATAATTGCTGTTGGTGGTATACTGGCCGAGCTGCAGCGCGGGAACCGCACGGCGGATCGCGTTGAGCTTCTGGAGATGCTTAGACAACGTGCTGTTCAGCGTGTTCTTCATCTCACCGGTAGCGCTGTTGTACTGAGAGAAGCCGGTGGTGTTGACAGAACCCTCGAGGTAATCGCCGAAGTACGCACGACCGGTCTGAGACAGAGGCATGTTGGGACCGTCGTCGATCTTGCAGCCCTTCTGGAACTCGACCTCGCCGCCGTAGTACAGACACGGAATACCGCGGAAGGTGAACATCAGGTTGAGGTTCTCCGCCCAGGTCTGAGTACCGCCGGTAAAGCGCTGGGTCTGGTTCTGGTCGGGAGAATAGTCGTGAGATTCAACATAGGTGACATTCCATGTAGCGTCGTTGTTGTACTGATCCTGATCGAGTGCCGCGCCAAACGCGCCGGAAGCGGAATCGAACTGCCAGTGCATGGTAAAGTCGATAACGCCCATGCCGGAGCTCTGGGAATAGTCGGGAGTATGGTAGCTGATGCCGTTGAGGAATGCGTTCTGAGATGTCGGCTGACCGGTGGTGCTGACGTGGTTCTTACTGTAGGTGATGGCGTTCTGGATATTGTTCTTGATAGTAGCAGCGTCAGTGTTGTCGGAAAGCTTCGCGAGATCGGTCGCATTATCGTCCCAAGTATAGAACTGGACGGATTCAGCGGCGTTGCCACGATACCAGGTCTGGCTGTAACGACAGCAGACCTCGCCGAACATATAGAAGTTATTGTTGCCGGAAGCCTTAGCCGCAGCGTTGATCTGATCGTTATACCACTTGTTCAGAGAGAGTCTGGGGATGTGGCGGACGGTATCGACACGGAAGCCGTCAACGCCCATATCGAGATACTGAGAGTAAGCGTCAACCGTGTAGTCCGCTACCGCCTTGTTCTCGGTGTTCAGGTCGACGCAGTCGCCCGCGATCTGACAGAACTTACAGGTCCAGTCATCCCAGTTCAGGCTGGCGAAATAACCGTTGTGGTAGTAGTTGTTCGGGTTCGCTACCTTATCGTACGATACCATATCGGTAAAGCCCTGGGTCTGCTTCATCAGCTGCAAACGGGAGTCATACTGCTGCTGGGGCTTGAGGTTGTAATACTCCTCGGGAGTGCTGACATTGCAGTAATCGAGCAGTTCCTTGGACGGAATCATACAAGCTTCGATATCGGCAAGATCAGCGTCATAGTTCTTGGTGAAGAGAGGAGCGAGGTGAGCCTCACCGAAGTTAGAGGTGTGGTTCCATACAACGTCCTGTACGATCTTCATACCCTTTTCATGGGCGGCGGCGATCAGATCCTCATAGGTGAAATCGTCGCTCTCATAACGGGGATCGACCTTACTGAAGTCGAGCGCGTGATAGCCGTGATAATCATAGCCGGAAGCATTCTCTACGACCGGGGTGATCCATACGGCGGAGAAGCCGAGCGCCTTGATGTAATCGAGCTTATCGGCAAGTCCCTTGAAGTCGCCGCGCCACGCGGGGTCGGAATCGGGGTTGTTCGCTTGCTTGTCATCCCAGCAGTGTACGTTGTTGCTCGAGTCGCCGTCATAGAAACGGGTGGTGATAACAAAGTAGATGGTGTCCTGACGCATATCGACGCTGGTGTAATCATCTTCCTCATAGGGGTTCTTCTTATAGAAACGGCCGTTTCTGTACCACCACTCGCCGGCGTTGCGCGTCAGCTCCTTGCTGATCTGACCAGAGAGACCGGAAGTGCCGTCGGTGAGCAGGAAGTTGATCTTTTCGGTATTGGCAAAGGTATAGGTGTACCAATTGCCGCCGGCAAGAGAACTGTCCTTGGTCATCTTAACGCCGGGATAAGCGACCTCTTTGTTCGCGGGAAGGGCATTCCAGTAATACACATACGGGGTAAAGGATTTATTGTCGGCCTTGCCTTCAACATGAAGGACGATGCCGTCGGTCGCGGAGGTATCGGCAAGTTCTTCCTCAGCCTCTGCGCTCGCTGATACTGCGGAGAAAACAGCCACCGAAGCAATCAGCGCAATGCACAGCAATAACGCCGCAAAACGTGTAAATCGTTTCATCTTCTGCTTCCTCCTTTAAAATGTCGTTTTCAAACCGGCGATCTTTCGCTGGATGCAGGTCGCGTCAATGATGGTGACATCGCCGTCAAAGTCGACGTCGGCGTTGACCTTGTTGATGTCTGCATCGGTACACAGGTCAGCCAGTCTGCGCTGGATGCGTGTTGCGTCAAGGATGGAGACCTCGCCGTCCATATCCGCATCGCCCAGCAGGGTGCCGCCGGGAGTCGTGGGAGCGACTGTGGGAGTGATCGTGGTCGGCTTCTCTGTCGGGTACTCGTGCGGGACAGACTCGGTCGGGGTCGTGACGTTGGCGACGCTGTCATAGATGTAATCACGCTCAACGGTATCATTGTTGGAGCCCTGAACGCTGACGGTAAGGACATACCGGCCGAGCGCGGTGGGCGTGAAGCTGTAGCTCGCGTTCTTTGTGTAGTACGGAACGTTCACGATGTTGCCGGAAGCGTCCTTGACCGTATACTTATAGAACAGCAGCTTGGTACCGGTGTTGCCGCCGCCGGCGGTCACCTTGATACTGCATGCGGAAGATTTTTTGATCTGCTGTCCGTTAGCGGGAGTTACCTGCTTGATGAACGGAGAAGAAGAGGACGAGCCGTCGGTGACCTGATAGGTCTTGGTGCGCTTGTTGGTGTTG
>ONAS01000081.1 GCA_900315815.1 uncultured Eubacteriales bacterium | reverse complement strand
CCGCGATCCGTCACCTGATGGGCTTTCTCAAGCCGCAGTCGGGCAGATGCGTCATCAACGATACCGACTGCTGGACGGGACGCGACAAAATTCAGGCGTCGCTCGGCTATGTACCGGGAGAGATCAGCTTTTTTGACGAAATGATGGGGACGGAATATCTCACCTTCATCGAAAAATACCGCGGGATCACCCATGCAAGCCGCAAGGAGGAGCTGCTCAGCTTCTTTGAGGTGAATCCCAAGGGCAAGATCAAGAAAATGAGCAAGGGCATGAAGCAGAATATCGGCTTGGTCAGCGCGCTGATGCACGACCCCGATATCCTGATCTTCGACGAACCGACCGGCGGTCTCGATCCTCTGATGCAAAGCAGGTTCGTCGAGCTGGTCAATAAGGAAAAGGAACGCGGCAAAACGATCCTGATGTCCAGCCATATTTTGAGGAGGTCGAGCGCACCTGCGACCTCATCGGCATCATCAGGAACGGCAGGATGGTCGCCGTGGAGCCGGTAGAAACGCTTCGGGAACGCCACGTCCATCCCTATACCGTCACGCTGGAGTCACAGGCGCTCGCCGCTTCCTTCGCAAAGGACTTCGGCGGGACGCAGGACGGACGGCAGGTGACGGTGACCTCGAATCAAAGCCTTGAAGAGATCTTTATGGATTACTACGGAGGTGAGCGCCGTGATTAACGCAGCACTGTACAAACGCGGGCTCAGGCGCAGCGCCCTCTTGCTGGCAGTCCTGTGCGCTGTCACGGCGATGTACATCTGGATCATCATCAGTATGTTTCAGCCGGAAACGGCAAAAATGCTCGATGAATACGCCAGACTCATGCCCGAGCTGATGGCGGCTGTCGGCATGACCGCCGGAGCGACGACCCTGATCGCCTTCATGTGCTCCTATCTGTACGGATTCATCCTGCCGGTCTTCCCCATGCTGTTCTGTATCGTCCGCGCAAACGCGCTGATCGCCGGGCAGGTGGACAACTGCTCGATGGTCTCACTGCTGGCGGCGCCCGTCAAGCGACGGACGATCGTACTGACACAGCTTGCCGTTCTATTGAGCGGCATCCTGATCCTGGACGTTTTCAGCACCGTGCTGGAGATCATCGGCGCGGAATTCTACTTTCCCGGTGAGCTGGACGTCGCTGCGCTTCTTCTGCTGAACATCGGACTGCTGTTCCTGCATCTGTTCATCGGCGGAATATGCTTTCTGGCGTCATGTCTGTTTTCGGACGCCAAGCGCAGTCTCGGCTTCGGCGCGGGCATCCCGATCCTGATGTACGTTCTCAAAATGCTGTCGAATCTGGGCGGGAACGCGGAAAATGCCAAATACTTCACCTTCTTCACGCTGTTTGATCCGAACGGGATCGTCGCCGGCAACAGCGGCGCGATCACGGGAATGATCGTTCTGCTGATCGGCGCAGTCATCCTGTTTACCGCGGGGATCGCCGTATTCTGCAGGAAGGATCTGAACATTTAGCTCCCCTCCGCTCTGCATCGCATCAATCATGCGCCTTGCCGATCGGATCAGAAAAATTCATTTTCAGGAGGTCATCATGTTTTGTCAGAACTGCGGCGCCGCTCTGAGCGCCGGAACACGCTTTTGTCCCCGATGCGGCACACCCGCGGCAGCCGGGGTATCGGAACAGCCGAAGGCTCCTGTCCGCGGCAAGTCGGACGACAGCGCTGCGTCCGCCCCGAAAAAGCGCAGGCCCTCCGCCGGGAAGATGATGCAGCAGGGCGCGAGAGTCACGGAAAACATCTATTTGTGCGAGGACGGCAAATACCGCTGGGTCTATGAAATGCCGATCCTCAAAAATCCGACCATCTTCATTCTGGTCTGGAAGATATTCTTTTTCATCATCCTCGGCATTTTTGTCGTGATGACCGTCATCGACTTGATCGAGTGGGGCAGTAATGCCGGTGAGATCTTGCTGAACAACCTCAAATTCTTCGGCTATTTCATGATCGGAATGGCGGCGCTCATCATCATCAGCCTGCTGGTATACGCCGCTGTCATGGGCGGCAAATATATCGTGATGTTCGAGATGGATGAAAAGGGCGTCAACCATCGACAGATCCCGAAGCAGGTCGAGAAGGCAGAGGCGATCGGCTTCATCACCGCGCTGGCGGGCATCGCCTCGGGGAATATCACGACCGTCGGCGTCGGACTCACCTCCGCATCCCGAACCGAAATGTACTCCGAATTCAACAAGGTCCGCTCGGTCAGATCCTGTCCGCGCAGGCATCTGATCAAGGTCAATGAGCGGTTCAAGAAGAATCAGGTGTACGCCGATCCCGCCGACTATGACTTTGTGCTCGGCTTTATCCGCGCACATGCCGCCTGTGAGCAAGTCGATCGATGATCCGTAAAAGCATAAAGCCTGAGATATAATTCCGCACAAGAATTATATCTCAGGCTTATATTATTGATACAGGCTTTTTCGCCGTCCCGCGACAAAGTCTACAGACCGACCATGGCTGCTCCGTGGATCCGTTCACGGGTGCGGACGGATCATTTCACGAACGGAGCGGCGTATTCCTCGTTGATCTGCGCGATCTCCTTTTCCCCGTCGATATACGGCTGATAGAGCGCTTCGATCCTTCCGCCGCCGCGATTGTCACACCCCGAGCAAAACTCGCATTCGGCGCCGCAGCTTCCCCACAAAGCCTCTCGGACGATCCTTTCGCGTTCCTCACGCGTCGTATCCTTGATCAAAATCGATTTCACTGACACTAACCTCCTCTGCACATGGCATATCCTGTTATTCCTCTTCAGACAGCTCTGCTTTGCTGACGTCTATCGGCTCAAGCTGAAGATACGACGGGGCGGGGATCAGTTCACCGTCCCGCTCTTTTGAGTATTCCTCAGCGGGACAGATTTTATACTCCTGCTTTGCCGTCACGATACCGATGTCCGCTATGACGAGTTTCTTCATATATAAGGAAGCGTTCTGCGATATCATCCCGCGCTTGACACAGCCTATCGTGACCGTGACGTCCGAGATCACTGCGATCTGTGCCTCTCCTGTATCGCCGTTCATCCCGCTGTTGATATCGACGCTGACGACCTGCGCTTTGGATGCGTTGATCTCCTTTACCGCGCTGAGAAAAGGCTCTCTCAGCTCACCCTGAAAGCCTGTTCCCAAAAGGCAGTCCGCGATCATATCCGCCTGCGCAAAAGCACCTTCGCAGTAGGGTTCGATCGGCACGCCGAGGGCGGCGGCTTTTCGGGCAAAAAAGGCGCTGTCATCGGTCAGCTTATCGCTGAGCCTGACGATCCGGCAATCCTGACGGTTTTGTTTGAGGATACACGCCAGCGCGTATCCGTCGCCTCCGTTGTTCCCTCCTCCGACGGCGATCGCGATATTGCCGTGCCATGTGACCGCACGGTATACTCCCAGCGCCGCGCGATACATCAAAGTGCGTCCCGAGACATACCGCTCGATGGTCAGGCGGTCGCTCTCGCGCATATTCTCGACAGAGATACAATCCGGGTAATGCTCTTCCATATTCCGCACTCCTTTCTGTTACAGTATACCGCAAATGATCGCCTGCCGCAAGACTTACGACCTAATCCCGCCGCGTTTGCGGATTTCTTTTTCGGGTTTATGGACAATCAGCCGACGATCTGGTATGATATAGTGAGATTTCATTGAAAAGGGTGACCGCTTTGGACAATTGGGGAATTCTGAGAGCGACGGAAACATGGCAGCGCGCGGGAGCGTTCTCCGTGAGGATCCAGGGGATGAACCGTCAGCATCATATCTCGCTGAGAGAGGAATTCGATGAGCACGACGGCAGCGAAAGCAAATACATCGTCCTGCTGGACGACACGTATCCGATCGCCACGTGCCGATTTTACGCGCTTGACAAACAGAGCGTTCTGCTCGGCAGGGTCGTCGTCCTCCCCGAATACCGGGGAAAGCACCTCGGCAGCAGAGTCATCCGTGAAGCGGAAAAATGGATCGCAGAGCTCGGCTATCGGGAGATCATCATCGACAGCCGAACGGTAGCCGTCGGCTTTTACGAAAAGCTCGGCTACACCGTTGCGGACGGTACCGTGATCCAAAGCTGGAAGTTCGACTGCATCAGGATGCACAAGCAGATCAGCGCAAAAAAAGCGGAATGAATTTTGCGAAAAAACAACGCTCCGGGTGTTATATGAGCAGAATCAGCAAACAGCCTCCGGAGAAAATCGGGAGCGGCGGAGCCGTATCTCCGATTATACCACAGGTTTATTGACAGCCTGATCCGGCTGTGATATATTGATGACAGAAAACGAGAGGCAAGACCTCGGAAAGGAAATTCAAATGTTCAACATTCGTTTTGTTACAATCGTATCTGAATATGAGCATGACGATATGCTGCGCAGCTATTGCGACAGCTCTGGTCACTTATGCTCATATGAGAACGGTAAAACAAAACGGTTGGACGCGTCTGAATGAACCGCGAACGATCAAGTCACCGCCTGCCTCTCATATGAGACAGGCGGTATTTTTGTACACGAATCACGGCGCAGGCGGTTCAGACAACGATGAATTTCGGAGGTGAAAACAATGACGCAGCTCCCCGTGATCAATATGGCCGCGACCGGTCAGAATATCACACGGCTTCGAGAACAAGCCGGCTTGACGGTCGCGAACCTTCAGCAGATATTCGGCTTCACGACCCCACAGGCGATCTACAAGTGGCAGAGAGGCACCGCGTTGCCCACCGTGGACAACTTAGTGATACTCGCGGCGGTATTGAATACCGGTATCAACAATATATTGGTTCTTGCGTAAACAAGCGCCTGCACAGCAGGCGCACATACGGCTCGGTAATTCAACAGAGCAGAATACCCGACTGTCTATCGGGAGGTTGCGGGTTCAAGTCCCGTCCGAGCCGCCACATCAATCAAAAAACCGAATAAGTGCGGATCGGGCGGGACTTGAAGGCGAGTGTGTCAAGCCGTAAGCTGTGCGCACGGCGCAGACAAAAACAGTATTGCATACTGTTTTTAAGGAGAGCGCCGATAAAGCGTATGCCGGAAGGTGTCGCTCCGAAGACGAGGCCATAGGCAGCCGACAGAATCCCCGCCGTCCGAGCCGCCACAGGCGCGCCTGTTTTCTCGCGGTGCGCAGACGCGTCGCAGGAGGTGACTCAGAGGAATCATACCCCGTCTCTCCCTTTCAGAGCCGCCACATCAATCAAAAAACCGAATAAGTGCGGATCGGGCGGGACTTGAAGGCAAGTGTGTCAAGCCGTAAGCTGTGCACACATTGCAGTCAACAACTCTCCGGGGGAGAGTTGTTAATGAGAGTGATGATGAAGCTGATAAGCACACAGAATGGCAACAGGCAAGGCAGAACGCTTCCGATCCCGCTGACGCACGCAGGGGCTGCCGGATATGCTGCGGTGATGGAACGGCATACATCTGCGTCTCAGACACGCAGTTTTGAGAGTTCAAATCTCTCTCGCAGCACCATATGGGCAGGTAGCACGTAATTGGCAGCGTCGCGGACTGTAACTCCGTTTCCCGTACGGGACTTGCTGGTTCAAGTCCAGCCCTGCCCACCACAAAAAGTCCGCCGACTATGTCGGCGGGCTTTTTCTTTGCGTCAAATCGTTATCCGCTTGCTATTGGGGATTGCATCATATGAAAATTCATGCTAAACTGACCATATGCAAATACCATTTCACACGAATAGTATCATGATTCTTGAAACGAGGAGGAACAAAATGAAAAAGACTATCTGCATGATATTGGCATTCGTTCTGGCATTTTCCTGCTGCACGGCGATGACCGTCGGCGCCGCGGAGGACGAGGACAGCACACGTCCGGTATATCTGCTGGGCGATGTCGATCTGGACGAGACCGTCACTGTTCTTGACGCGACCGGCATCCAGCGCGATCTGGCAGGGATGGAAGAGCTGAACGGCCTGCAAAAGGAACTGGCGAGCATTACCTCAGAGGGCATGGACATCATCTCCGCCGCCATGATCCAGCGCCATATCGCATCGATCCCGACCGGTTATGCCATCGGCGAGCCTGCGGGCGACGAGAATGAGGGCATCGTCTATGAGGAAATCATCCCGTGGAATACATTTTCCCCGGCAGGCATCATAACCATTCCGAACAGCACCTGCTTCTCGACGGCATATCCCGACGTCGCCTTTGTCACGGATAAACAGGTGATCTCCGAATACACGGAAACCTACCGGTACACCGATGTCCCGGATCCGATCGAGGAAGCCTCCGGCCAAACGCACACCTACATTCTGGAGAACGGCACCTCAATCCAGTTCGACTATGAGAACAAGGTGATGTATTTCAGCGATCTGACAACGACGCTGACGATGAACGGCGCCATGTCTTATAACCCGTTCGGCCCCATGACGGTGTCTGAAACACAGCTGTTCAAAATGAACAGCTTGGATCGTTACTACGGCGGCGAGCCCATGATGGTGACCTACGCATATGACGAGGTCCCGATGCTGCGTCACGGCGATGATATCCTCATCCCGCTGCAGTCGTTTTCCGATCTGTTCTTCTCTCCGCTCGATCAGTATTTACAGTACAACGGCAAAGGGGTCTTTGTGGTCAGCCGACAGCTGAAGGATTCAGAGGCAGCGAAGGAATACTGGGAGATGTACACCGATGTCGAACCGCGCAAGACCATCTCCAAGGAATGGGCGCAGGTGAACTACTATGAACTGTGCAACGCGCTGGATGTACGTTACGGACTGCAGGCGGCACATAACATCGTTTCCTTTGACCGGTATTTCTCCCGAAAAGGGATCAAGGCAAAAATGCTCTCCGGCGATCTTATGGCGATCGAAAAAGCCACGATGGAGATATCGCAGTCGCTGTTCGAGGACTTCCACAGCTCCCCGACAACCAGCAGCCCGTTCTTAGCGGATCCGATCGAGATGGATATCTCCATGTTCAGCCCGCTCTTCGGCAACCGGGTGAAGAAGATGGCTTTGGTCAAGAATACGCGCGACGCCGTTCTCGGAGAGGCAGAGCCGTATGAGCGCCGCGGCGATACGGTGTTCATCACCTTTGACAGCTTCGGCATCACCGGCATTGATAAATCCTCTCAGGAGGGCTATGAACCCACTCCCTACGGCGATACGGTCGACCTGTTTGCCTATGCGCTCAACCGTCTGAAAAACGAGGACAGCGACGCGAAGAATGTCGTGATCGACATTTCCTGCAACGGCGGCGGCGCCGTTATCTCCTGCGGATACGTGCTGCAGGCGATCTGCGGGAAGTCCATTATCTGCCTGCAGAATCCGAATACTTGGGCGCTGCATCAGTGTGTATATGATTTTGACCTCAACCTGGACGGCGAGTTCGATCAGAACGATGTTTCGATGCTGGACATGGGCTTCAATGTCACGGTCATCACCTCCGACGCCTCCTTCTCCTGCGGCAATCTGCTGCCGTGCTCGCTGGACGCGCTTGACGACAGGATCCTGCTGATCGGTCAGACCAGCGGCGGCGGTGCGTGTGAGGTCGGCTATCTGTCTACCTCGACCGGCGCCATCATGCAGATCTCCAGCGAGTACCGCTTGGTCACCATGAAGAACGGCTACATCCGCGATATCGACGCGGGCGTCGCTCCCGACGTATATCTCTCCCTGAACAGGATGTTTGACAGAGATTATATCGTAGATCTGGTCAACGAGCAGTTCGGATGAGCCTGACGGCCGTTATCTGCTTTTGCGATAAGCCGAAACAACGATAAAAATCCAACAGAATTAAATCACGCCCGGTCCCCGCACTGAACCGTCGTTCTCGGAGACCGGGCGTATTTCGAATTAGTATGCAGTCTAACGCCGGTCGTTCGGCGCATCGGCAAAACGGATCGTTCGGGTGTTGGAAGAACATCAAAAGAATTGCACATTTCCTTGACATCTCAGTATATTCTGTGATAAAATTACAGAGTATTGACAGCTCATTGAGCTGTTTCTGAAACCGCAAGGAGGTTTTGCCTGATGAGTAAAGAAATGTATGAACGCGCAGCCGTCGAGATCATCCGTTTTTTGAATGAGGATGTGCTGAGCGGTTCGCTCCCGAGCCCCGGTGAGGACGAGCTCCCTATCAATACCAACAGCAAACCCTGATAGGCGCTGTGCGGACGGCAGCGCCGCAGACAGTTCTCACAGTACCCGCACACTGCCGCATTATCCCTGCATATCCCGACAGCCCGCCGATGGTCTTCACCGGCAGGCTGTTTTTTTGTTCAGAACGATCATCGAGGGAAATGCCGCACAGATCATCGGGCGATAAGGATGATATCGGGAAAGATGTTGCCGCGGCAGTAGACAACGATCCGTTTATCTGGTATGATAACAGAAGAAATATCCGGCGGGAAACCGTCCCGGTCACACATAAAGGAGAATTATGGATTATTCAGTCACATTATCACAAGCATTCAATATCAAGGAAGAGTACGCGCGGAACATCATCGCCCTGCTCGACGACGGCAACACCATCCCGTTCATCGCCCGTTACCGCAAGGAGATGCATGGCTCGATGGACGATCAGCTGATCCGTGAATTCAGCGACAAGCTGGATTATCTGCGCGGACTTGACAAGCGCAGAGAGGAGATCCGCGAGCTGATCAAGGGTCAGGACAAGCTGACCGACGAGATCGGCGCGGCGCTCGACAAGGCGCAGACCCTCAGCGAGCTGCTGGAGATCCTCAAGCAGGAAAAGGGCTTCGATCCCATGAAACACGCCGAAAGCTTTGTCGACGCGGAAAAAGAGGTCCCCACCGCGCAGGACGCGATCAACGGCGCGATGGACATCATCGCCGAACAGCTCTCCGACAGCGCAGAGATCCGCAAGCGTCTGCGCACGATCTTCCGCAGCAGCGGAACGCTCCGCTCCGTCGCCGCGGACGCGGATAAGGACAGCGTTTACACCAACTATTACGACTACTCCGAATCTGTCAAAAAGATCGCCGGTCACCGGATCCTCGCCGTCAACAGAGGCGAAAAAGAGGGATTTCTCAAGGTCGGGATCGCGCTCGACCCCGATCAGCCGCTGGGACTGATCTATCGCGCGCTTGACAGAGGTACCAATCCCCTGTGCTCCGATATTCTCAGAGCCGCGGGCGAGGACGCCTACACACGGCTGATCTTCCCCTCCATCGAGCGCGAGATCCGCTCGGAGCTGACCGATACCGCCGCGGAGAACGCCATGAAGGTCTTTGCCGTGAACCTCAAACAGCTTCTGATGCAGCCGCCCGTCAAGGGACAGACCGTGCTGGGACTCGACCCCGGTTACCGCACCGGCTGCAAGGTCGCGGTCGTTGACAAAACGGGCAAGGTGCTGGACACGGCGGTCATCTACCCCACCCATTCCGAGCAGAAAGTCGCCCAGTCGAAGCGCAAGCTGCTCGAGCTCATCAAAAAGCATCACGTGGATATCATCTCGATCGGCAACGGCACAGCCAGCAAGGAGACCGAGATGTTTGCCGCCGACGCCATCAAGGAAGCCGATCACACGGTCTATTACATGGTCGTCAGCGAAGCGGGCGCGTCGGTCTACTCCGCGTCCAAGCTCGCTGCGACCGAGCTGCCCGAGCTCGACCTGACGCTCAGAAGCGCGGTCTCCATCGCCAGAAGACTGCAGGATCCGCTCGCGGAGCTTGTCAAGATCGAGCCCAAGGCGATCGGCGTCGGCCAGTACCAGCACGATATGCCCCAGAAACGGCTCGGCGAGACCCTTGACGGCGTGGTGGAGGACTGCGTCAACTCCGTCGGCGCGGATCTGAACACCGCCTCCCCTGCCCTGCTGCTGCGGGTATCGGGACTCAACGCGACCGTCTGCAAGAACATCGTCGCCTACCGCGAGGAAAACGGTGCGTTCGGCTCACGCGCGGAACTGAAAAAGGTGCCGAAGCTCGGTCCCAAGGCGTTCGAACAGTGCGCGGGATTCCTGCGCGTGCCCGAAAGCCGCAACCCGCTTGACAACACGGGCGTCCATCCGGAGAGCTACGCCACCGCGAAGGAATTGCTCAAACTGGTTGATTATTCCGATAAAGAAATTAAAGCCGCGAAGCTCGCCGATCTGCCCGCCAGAGCAAAGCAGCACGGCACCAAAAAGCTCGCGGAACAGCTCGGGGTCGGTCTGCCGACGCTGGACGACATCATCAAGGAGCTGGCAAAGCCCGGCCGCGATCCGCGCGACGAGATGCCGCAGCCGATGCTCCGCTCGGACGTACTGGATATCAATGATCTCAAGGAAGGCATGGAGCTGACCGGCACGGTACGCAACGTCATCGACTTCGGCGCGTTCATCGACATCGGCGTCCATCAGGACGGACTGGTCCACATCTCCCAGATCTGCGACCGATATATCAAGCATCCGTCAGAGGTGCTCAAGGTCGGCGACATCGTCAAGGTCAGGATCCTTTCGGTGGACGTAAAGAAAAACCGCATCTCGCTGACGATGCGCAGCAAATAATCGATCCCCCGCCGGACAGAAGCGCAAGCCGTCCCGTTCGGGGACTGAGAGGCTACAACCATGGAATTCAATGAAAAACTGCAGAAGCTGAGGACCGGCGAGGGGCTGACACAGGAGGAGCTCGCCGAAAAGCTGTATGTCTCACGGACGGCGATCTCAAAATGGGAGTCCGGAAGAGGCTACCCGAGCATCGATTCGCTCATGGCGATCGCGCGATACTTTCACGTGACGGTCGACGAGCTGATCCGCGGCGAGGAGATGGTCACGCTCGCCGAACAGGACAAAAGGGCGGAAAAGCAAAAGTATACCGCGCTTATCTGCGGCGTTCTGGACTGCCTGACCGTTCTGCTGTTTTTCCTGCCGCTGTTCGGAGACGCCGCTTCATCCGTCACCGTGTTCGCGATGACCGGTATCGGCGTCTGGCTGAAGATCGTTTTCCTCTCGCTGATCGGTCTGACGGCGCTCGTCGGCTTTTGCGGCGTAGTGATCGGCAGCTTTGAAAAGCCCGTCTGGAACAAACGCCTCCTGCTCACGGGCGTCGGACTGTCCATTGCGGGCACGATCCTTTTCATTCTGACAAGACAGCCGTATGCCGGCGTTTTCTTCCTTTGCATCCTTGTGATCAAGGGCTTCCTGCTGCTGAAAAGCAAATGACACGGAGCGTGTCACCGCTGTGAAAGCGCGTTTCTTGAGGTATCGCCCCTGTCACCCTATACTGAGATTGTCGGGGAACGGCAGACGTTCCCTCGGCGATCTGTAATTGAAAGGGTGGAACTCATGAAAAGAAACGCAAACATCATCACCGCGGCAGTCAGCGGATCATCGGCAGTCATTCTGATCCTGCTGATCCGTTTCGTCGATGTTGCTCCGATCGGACCGCAGGGGACAAGCATCGGACTGTCCCATCTGAACCGCGCCGTTTTTGAATGGTTCGGGGTCGATCTGCTATGGTATCACATCACAGACTGGCTGGGGATCGCAGCGATCCTGACGGCCCTGCTGTTCGCCGTCACCGGCTTTGTACAGCTGGTGAAAAGGAAAAGCCTGATGAAGGTCGACAGAGAGATACTGACCTTAGGCGGGCTGTACATCGTTGTTATCGGACTGTATCTTCTGTTCGAAACGGCGATTGTCAACTACAGACCGATCATCATGCCCGACAACACGCATCCGGAGGCGTCCTTTCCCTCCTCCCACACGATGCTGGTCTGCGTGATCATGGGAAGCGCGGTCATGATGATCGGAAAATATATCAAGAACAAAGCGCTGTGCAGCGTACTGCAGACGGTGTGCGCCGTCATCATCGCCGTCACGGTCGTGGGCAGGCTGATCTCAGGCGTCCACTGGCTGACGGATATCATCGGCGGGATCCTGATCAGCATCGCCCTGCTGTCGCTGTGCGCGAAGGTAAAGAGCAATGAATAAAAACTATATCATTCGACCGGAGGAACAGAAGGATCGCAGAGAGGTCGAAGCCCTCATCAGGGAATCGTTCTGGAACGTTTACCGTCCGGGCTGCTATGAGCATTTCGTGATCCATGTCCTGCGGGACGATCCCGCATTTGTGAAGGAGCTCGATTTCGTCATGGAGCTGGACGGCAGATTGATCGGTCAGAATATGTTCATGAGGACTGTCATCGAAGCCGACGACGGCAGAGTGATCCCCGTGCTGACGATGGGACCGATCTGTATCACGCCCGCGCTGAAGCGTCAGGGTTACGGCAAGGCACTGCTGGACTGCAGTCTGGAAAAAGCCGCAGGGCTCGGCTTCGGCGCCGTCCTCTTTGAGGGCAATATCGGCTTCTACGGTAAGAGCGGCTTCGATTACGCAGGCAAGTTCGGTATCCGCTACCACGACCTGCCCGAGGATGCGGACGCGTCGTTCTTCCTCTGCCGGGAGCTGATCCCGGGATATCTCGACGGCGTCACCGGCGTATTCCGGACGCCGCAGGGATATTATGTGAACGACGCAGACGTCGAGGAGTTCGACAAGGGCTTTCCTCCCAAGGAAAAGCAAAAGCTACCGGGACAGATTTTCTGAAATAATCACCGCTGACGGCGTAACAATATCAAGGAGATCAGGATGGCGTTTGACTACAAAAAGGAATACAAGGAATTCTATATGCCGCCGAAAACACCGACTGTCGTGACAGTGCCGCCGATGCATTATCTCGCGGTGCGGGGTCAGGGCGATCCCAACGCGGCGGACGGCGCGTATCAGCAGGCGATCGGCATGCTGTACGCTGTCGCCTACACCGTCAAAATGAGTAAAAAAGGCAGTCGGCAGATCGAAGGCTATTTTGACTATGTCGTGCCCCCGCTCGAG
>ONAS01000084.1 GCA_900315815.1 uncultured Eubacteriales bacterium | reverse complement strand
CCGAAGAGCCTCAGCCCACCGAGCCTGAGACCGAAGAGCCTCAGCCCACTGAGCCCGAGACCGAAGCTCCGACCGAGCCTCCCGTACTGGATTACTATCTGGTTGGCGAACTGACCAACTGGGAAGTTGACAGCGCTTACAAGCTTTCTGAGAATTCTGCTGCTGAAGGCGAATTCATGCTCCTCGGCGTTGAGATGTATCCGAACTACGGCTTCAAGGTCGTTTCCTCCGATGGCAAGGATATCTACACTTGGTATCCGGACGGCGTCGGCAACAACGATACCGTTTCCGCTTACGGCAACTATGACGTATACTTCCGTCCCGACGGTCAGGGCGGCGACGATTGGTTCCATGGTCTGATCTTTGCGACTCTGTCCGAGATCCAGCCCACCGAGCCTGAGAAGCCCACTGAGCCTGAACAGCCCACTGAGCCTGAACAGCCCACTGAGCCCGCTACCGAGGCTGAGACCCAGAAGCCTCTGCCTCGTACCTTCTACCTGATCGGCGACATCGAGTCTTGCGGCGGTTCCTGCTGGGATCCCGTTCCCGGTCTGGAACTGGAAGAGGTCGAAAAGGATGTCCTGTACAAGATCGAGAACATCGCTCTGAAGAAGGCTGAACTCGGTGTCGACAAGTACGGCAACCCGATCAAGAATTCTGATCCTGAAGGTCCCGAAATCATCGGCGACAGCTTCAAGGTCGGTAAGTCCAGCAAGCGCGGTACCACTATCAATGAATACTATCCCGACGGCGTAGAGAACAACCGTACCGTAGCCGAGGATGGCATTTACACCATCTGGTTCCGTCCCAACGGTGACGGCACAGCTGAGGATGGCTGGGTATATGTCTACAAAGAGACTGATCCTGAAGGCAATCCCGCTTCTCATGGCTGCACCAACGGCGGTTACATGTTCAAGATGGTGAAGACCGCAGATCTGCCCGAGCCCACCGAGCCCGCGACCGAAGCTCCCAAGCCCACCGAGCCCGAGAAGGAACTCATCCCCGGCGACGTTGACGGCGACGGCAATGTAACCATCTTCGACGTAACCTACATCCAGAAGTATCTTGCTGGCGTACCCGGCTACAAAGAGCTGACCAACGCCCAGAAGAAGGCTGCTGATGTTGACGGCGACGGCGAAGTCACCATCACTGACGCTACCTACATCCAGAGATATCTGGCAGGTATCGACGACGGCGATAAGGTTCACTTTACTCCCGCTGACTGATATCGTCAAAGGATCCGACGGCTTTGCCTGACGATCTGAACAAACCAACAATTTCCCCGCTGCGATCCTCCGCAGCGGGGATTTTTGCGTTTTATCTCGTCGGTTATTGAAAAAAGTGTTGTAATGCGGCTGAAAATAAGGTAAGATATAGTCGTGATTGATAATGAAGGATGCGGTTCCCGTATTGACCGCACTTTTCCGATTCGGAGGAATTTGTTTTGACACAGGCTGTTAAGGCTTTCAAACCGAAAATACTGCGCAACCAGCGACTGCTGTTACAGGTAGGTGCTATCGTTACCGTTATTTTTTTAGTGATTACCTTGGCTTCCGGTACGCTGGTGTATCAAGGCGGCAAAAAGGTGTATCTGAAGGCGAAGAATGAAATGATCGAGAAGGATCTGCTCCGTGTCAAGGACAGCACGCTCAAGATCAGGCATCTCGCGTGGCTGCTGGACTACTGCGAGGAGGAGCAGGAAACGATCACCCGGCTGGTGGAAGGGGAAACGGAAATCACCGACGCGGATCAGAAGCTTGTCACCGGGTATTTCGAGAACGATGAAATCGTTTCTCAAATCATCCTGAACACCGATAAGCTGACCGACGATCAGATCAAACAGGCGCCGGCAGATGTGCAGGAGTCAATCGCAAAGTATTGCTTTCAGACCATGCTCGCGAACTTTTACTTTACCGAGTACAGCTCCAATTATGATAAGATGTACTGTATCGACCTTAATGAGAAGTACTTCGGCTTTGTTTACTGCCGCATCGATAATGATAATACCGACGAGATCTTCTACGGCGAGGAATGGAACTATCCGCTGGATAAGCACCCTGTCGCAAAGGATATCATGGACGGCGAATATGATGAGAATACAGCGCAGTTCGAGCTTGCGGAGGTGGACGACGGCGATGACAGCGACGCCGGCGTAGAGTATTACATCGGCTATGTACCGATCGTGCTGGACGGCAATGTGCGGTGTGTCGTCTGCCTTTCCTTTGACTGGAGCGGATTCCGTGCCGCGTATATGCCGTATATCATCCTGATCTACGGCGTCGGCTTGGCCGTGATCGTGATCGCGGCAGGCATCCTGCTGTTGTATCTGCACCGTGCGGCGATCTCTCCGCTCAAAACGATCCAGAGCGGCGTGCGTAAGTACATGAATGACAAGGACAGCAAAGCGATCGTCGAGCAGTTGAGCACCGTCCGCTCCAAAAACGAGCTCGGCGTCCTGTCCGACGATATCTCCGCGCTCGCGATGGAGATCCACCGTTATTACGAGGAGAACATCCGGCTGGCTACGGAACAGGAAAAGTCAGCCGCTGAGCTGGGACTGGCGGCAAAGATCCAGAGCGATATGCTGCCCAAGGAGTTTCCTGACAGACCCGAGTTTGAGCTGTACGCGTCCATGACCCCCGCAAAGGAGGTCGGCGGCGACTTCTATGATTTCTTTATGATCGATGACGATCATCTCGGTCTGGTCGTTGCAGACGTATCCGGCAAGGGCGTCCCGGCGTCCCTGTTCATGATGATGTCGATGATCGTGGTCCGCAACCTCGCGCGTTCCGGCAAATCTCCCGCCGAGGCGCTGAGCAGGGCGAACGCCGGCATCTGTGAGAACAATGACGACTCCATGTTTGTAACGGTATGGTTCGGCGTGCTGGAACTGTCTACGGGACACGTCGTCGCCGCAAACGGCGGTCACGAGTATCCGATCATCGGCAGGGCGGACGGCGGCTTTGAGCTGTTCAAGGACAGACACGGCTTTGTGCTGGGAGGCGTTCCCGACATGAAGTACAGGGAATACGCGTTCGATCTGAACAGGGGAGATACACTCTTCCTTTATACCGACGGCGCTCCCGAGGCGACCGACGCCGACACGCAGCTGTTCACGACGGAAAGAATGATCGACGCCTTGAACCGCGCGTCCGACAGCTCGCCGCGCGGATTGATCGAGAACATGACGGCGGAGATCAACGCGTTTGTGGGCGATGCGCCCCAGTTTGACGACCTGACGATGATGTGCGTCCGATACAAGGGTTTGCAGAAGGATCCCGCTGAAAAGCAATAATGATACGGCAGTCGCTGAGGATACGGCGGCTGCCATCTTTTATGCGGTAATTCGGTCAAAAATATTGCAAAAGAAAGACGAATGTGGTAATATTTTCTCGTATGTATTTCAATATATTTCCGTTGACAGCGGAAGCATAAGGAGAGCATGAAATGAGCAGACAAACAACGCAAAGACCGCCCCTTGAGCGCATTCAGACGACCGCCGAAACCGGTCTGACGGCGCAGGCGGTCGAAGAAAGGGTCAAAAAAGGCTATGTCAACGTTGCCACCGACCCGAATGAAAAAACAACTCTGAAGATCATCGCCGATAATCTGTTCACGTTTTTCAACACGATCCTGATGATCATCGCTGCGATCTTCATCGGCTTCATGATCTATCTGAACGCCATCGGAAGACAGGAGATCGTCGACCAGTACTTCGGCTTCTCAAAATTCGTTTTCCTGATCCCTGCTGTCATGAACGTGGCGATGGGCTCGTTCCAGGAGATCAAGAGCCTGAGCGTTATCAAAAAGCTGCGGATCGTCACCAGCACCAAGAGCCGCGTGATCCGTGACGGCGAGCTGCAGTCGATCGAGGCGGACCGCATCGTTCTGGATGACGTTGTCGTCGTATCCGCCGGCGATCAGGCGACTGCCGATCTGACGGTCCTGACCGGCGAGGTCGATGTGGACGAATCCATGCTGACCGGTGAGGCTGACCATGTGAAGAAACGCCCCGGCGATACCATCCTGTCCGGTTCCTCCATTATCGTCGGCTCCGCTAAATGCCGCGCGGAGCGGATCGGCGACGACACCTATGCCGCCGAGCTGACCAGAAAGGTCAAAAGCAGCTCCGGCCACAAGTCCGAGCTGATGACGTCGATCATGCGGATCATCAAGGTCCTGACGGTCGGCCTGTGCATCGTTGTGGCAGTCGTCACCGCGACCCTGATCTTCAAGATCAGCGCCCACGGCAACGATACCGTTCTGTGGAACGGTCTGACCATGTCGCTCAGCGATCCGGTCACCTGGTCGCTCATCATCCTGACCGACGGTATGTTCGGCATCGGTATGATCCCGACGGGTCTGGTCCTGACGACCTCCGTCGCGCTGATGGTCTCCATCGCCCAGCTGACGAAGAAGCAGACGCTGGTGCAGGAGCTGTATTCTCTGGAAAACCTTTCCCGCGTCGACGTTATTTGTCTGGATAAGACCGGTACGCTGACAGACGGAACGATGTCCGTGTGCGACGTCAGATCGTTTATCCCCATGGAGGAAACCGAGCGCCACGCACGCGCGCTGATGGGAGCGTTCGAAGAGAGAAACGCCACGTCCGAGGCTGTGTTCAACCGCTTCGGCGCGGATGATAAGGCGGACGTACGTGAGGTCATCCCGTTCTCCAGCGCCGTGAAGTATTCCGGCCTTGTGTACAACAACGGCAAAAAGCTGCTGATGGGCGCGCCGGATTATCTGCTCGATCAGAACGACGAGCGCTTCAGCTACGTCGTAGAACGCGCCAAGGAGGGCAACCGCGTGATCGCCCTGACGCTGGACGGCGAACTGATCGCCTTCATCGCGATCGAGGATCATATCCGCGATACCGCTCCCGATACCCTGAAATTCTTCCGTGAGAACGGCGTTACCGTCAAGGTCATTTCCGGTGATAATCCGCTGACCGTCAGTATGATCGCGCAAAAGTGCGGCATCGAAAACGCCGACAAATATATCTCCCTGCAGGGCGTCGCTCTGGAGGATATTCCCGCTATCGCAGAGGAATACACCGTATTCGCGCGTGTATCTCCCGAACAGAAGGAGGCGCTGGTCGCGGCGCTGCAGGCGAAAAAGCACAAGGTCGCGATGACCGGTGACGGCGTCAATGACATCCTCGCGCTGCGCCGTTCGGATTCCTCCATCACCTTCGCAAAGGCGACCGACGCCGCCAAATCCTGCTCCGACGTCGTCCTTTTGGACAACGACTTCAGCCATCTGAAGGAGGTCGTCGGCGAGGGCAGACGCGTTATCGGCAATATCCAGAAAACAGCGGTCCTGTACCTTGTCAAATCCACGATCGTATTTATCCTCGCTTTCGCGCTGATCCCGCTTGCGAAGGCGCAGATGTGGTTCTCGATCGAGAACATGTATATGCTGGAGGCGGCGGTCATCGGCACCGGCGGCTTCCTGCTCTCATTGGAGCCGCGCCGTACCCCGGTCAAGGGCTCGTTCCTCAAAAACATCGTATCCCAGTCCGTAGCGGCGGGAATTCTGGCGACGGTCGCGGTATTGCTTCCGATCCTGCTGAATACCATTCCGAAGTATTTCGGCTATGTGCCGATCATTTCCGACGAAAACGTCCGTCCGATGATGACGGTCCTGCTGACCATCGCCGGTATCGTGATCGTATTCTCAATGTGCATCCCGTTCAACAAGTACCGTTCCAAGGCACTTGCCGCGGTCATTTTCGTCGCGATATTCCTCGGACTGATGCTGCCGACCTCTTATATCGGCGGTCAGGCGGCAGGCTCGAACATGCTGCAGTATGATGCCGCGGCGGGTCAGACGATATTTGATTCTCAGCTGTTTTTGGAGATGTTCCGCCCGATGAACTCTCCGATCGTTCGTTCGCTGATCAATGATGAAAACAACTTTATGATCCTGCGTGTGTTCCTCTATATCGCGGTGCCCTCGTTCATCCTGATGCGCTTTGCCGTGGAGAATTACGTGCGCAAGGATTACAAGGACGTCAAGAAAAACCGTGCCTTCCGTATCGGAAGACGCCTGATGCTGACAGCCGGTTTTGTCCTGATCCTGGAGTCGATCATGTCGTTCGCTCAGATGATCATCATCGTCTATCTGGTCAGCTCCATGATGGAAACCCGGGATATCATTCTGGTACTGGTGCTCACTGTCGTTCTGAGCGTCGCCCAGATCGCGATCGGCGTGATCGGCTATAAGGTCTGGAAGGATCCGACCAGAAGGATGATCAAGGTCGGCTTTATCTCCGGCATCGTGCTGTTCCTTCTTGCGATCCTGCCGACGATCCTGGCCGGCACTCTCAGCGATATCCGCAACCCGCTGCAGTTCGTTGACAGTCTGGTCCTGCTGGTCATCGCGATCGGCTATGTCATCGGCGCCGTGATCGTGCGCGCGAATCTGAAGCTGGCGCGTGAAAAACGCGTTTCCTGATACGTAAGTATCCCGATTTTTTGAAAGGAGGTTTGTGATGGATCTGACCAGGATCAGCAAAAAGCTGTCTTATTTGCTCAGACATTGTACGAATCCGCGGCTGATCGACCTCGACGGCGGCTGGGCGGATGTTGACGCCGTGCTCCGCGTGCTGAAAAGATCCTATCCCGACGTTGATCGAAACGTTCTCGAGGAGATCGTCCGCAGCGACGAAAAAGGCAGATACGCCTTCAGCAGCGATGGCAGACGGATCAGGGCGTGTCAGGGGCATTCGATCCCCAACGTCGTGATCGTTCTGGAAAAGCGCGAGCCTCCCGAACTGCTGTATCACGGGACGTCGACAAGATCCCTCGACGGGATCTTCCGCGACGGGCTGAAACCGATGTCACGGCAGTACGTCCACATCTCTCAGGACTTCGAAACCGCCGTGAAGGTGGGAAAGAGGCACGGCAATCCGGTCGTTCTGATCGTTGACGCAAAGCGCTTCGTCGACGACGGTCACGAGCTGTTCGTTTCCACTAACGGCGTGTGGTTGGCGCGGGCTGTCCCGATCGAATATCTGACCGTACAATACCTGTAATGAATGAAAGGCGTCGGAGCTCCGGCGCCTTTTTCGCCTCCTTCCGACTGAAAGGTTCATTCATCGCGGCTTTTATTCGGAACGGGAATAATACTGCCTTTTGTTAGTCAAAATCACTAAAAATATGACTGTTAATATGACTAATTTGTCTGATTGACATGTATTTTGTCATTGTGTATACTAATGATAATAGGCTGAGTATGTAGTTTTTTGGCTCGCCTTGACGGTCATTTGAGAACGTGCCCGAAGCACGAATACACAAAAAAGGAGCAAGAAAATGTTACTGTGCGCACAATTATTTATGGAAGACATGAAGACCAAGGAAATCAATTTCCAGATGAAGGAGATCAGCGAAGACGAGCTGGTCATAGCGGTTCCCTTTGAAGGAAAGCTGACCCAGATGTTCTTCAGCGGTCCCGACGGCAGATATGTCGCTATATATACGGTTTATGAGTCTGTTCCGGCTGATAAGGTCACCGATCTGTATGTCGTCTGCAATCAGCTGAACGCCTCGTATAAGTGGCTCAAGTTCTTCCTAGATAAGGACAACGACATCGTGGTCCAGGATGACGCGATCGTATCGCCCGAGAGCGCTGCCGGCGAGTGCTTTGAGCTTCTGCTCCGCCGCGCTGTCATCTTGAAGGAAGTCAGGCCCGCTATCATGAGAGCGATCTTTATGTGATTCATTCTCAGAAGGTCGTTTTTGAAACATCAGCCCGATTCGATCCAGGGGTCGGGCTTTTTTATTTGGCAGTCCGGAACGGCTGCTGTTCAACGGAGGTAATATATGAGTCTGATTAAAGTATGTATTCTGTTCAGAGATATCGATTTTCTGTTCAAATTCCGCCTTGTCCATAAAGTAGTAGTTCTTGCCGTCTACTTCTCCAGCGCGAGGCTGACGGGTCGTAGCGGAAATCGAATAGGCCAAATCCTCAGCCTGTGCAAGGAGTTCACTGCATACCGTGCCCTTGCCCGTTCCCGACGGCCCGGAAACGACCATCAATAATCCTTTACGCATTTATTCTTCGTCCTCTTTCTCTTTTTCCGTCTTTACATCGTCATCATCATCTTCAACGCGATGGGCCACCGTTTCCGGCTGTACTGCCGATAAAATGACATGGTCGCTGTCCATGATGATTACTGCTCTTGTTCTGCGTCCATACGTCGCATCTATAAGCCGCTCCCCATCCCTGGCTTCCTGAATAATGCGCTTAATGGGCGCCGATTCAGGGCTGACAATGGCCACAATACGATTGGCCGATACAATATTCCCAAAGCCGATATTGATGAGCTTGATATCCATCAGTATCTCCCCTTTACTCGATATTTTGCACCTGCTCGC
>ONAS01000012.1 GCA_900315815.1 uncultured Eubacteriales bacterium | reverse complement strand
AGATACCGCACATCAGACGGTAGTCGGTGGGCGCCTCCCATACACAGTCGGTGAAGATGTAGCGATTGTCATATTCGCTGGGATAGGCGGATTTTGCCGCTTGGAACCACTCATGGGTATCGCTGGTGTGTCCGGGGACCAGGTCCATGAGGAGCTTCATGCCGCGCTTGTGCACCTCACAGAGCAGATGCTCGAACTGTTCCATCGTGCCGTAGCGGGGCGCGATCTTTTTGTAGTCGCGCACATCGTAGCCCGCGTCCATGAACGGCGAATCGTAGATCGGGTTCAGCCAGATCGCGTTGCATCCGAGGTCGCGGATGTAGTCGAGCTTGAGCGTGATGCCCAGCAGATCGCCGATGCCGTCGGAATTGGCGTCGAAGAAGCTCTGTGGATAAATCTGATAAAATACGCTGTTCTTTAACCAGTCTGTCATAGTTGCCTCCAGTCTTTATGTAATTGTTTTTGTGCGGTCGATCTGTTACTTAAATTCTACACACTCCGACAAGCCGTGTCAATATGCCGCGCGGGATTATCACCATATTTTTCCTCTTGAATAGGATAGTATTACCATCCAGAAAGAATCACTTGAACACCGCGCAGTGCGGGAGTATCATGGGGGAGAAAGGCACACGGAGGAGAGAAGAGCATGACTATTGACCGACTGGGGGAGAAGACGATTCTGGTCACCCTGATGACCGATGATTTACAGCGTTACGATCTGGATTTTGAGGCGGCGGACAGCGACGCCACCCGCAAAGGCCTGACGCGGCTGATGTATCGGGTAGGCGAGGAATGCGGGCTGAATCACCGCGATAAAAGCTATCTGATCGAGGCGCTGCCGGGGAAGGAGAGCTGTCTGCTGATCATCTCCGTCCGTGTGATGAAAACGCGGCGGCGCTATCGGATCAGGCGCAGACGCTGTGTGGATCGGTGCCGCTTTGAGAACGCCGACAGCCTGCTTGACTGGCTCAGGCTGTCGGACAATGAGAATATGAGCTATGTCCTGTATGAAAAGGACGGCAGTTACCTCCTGCTGGCGGAATATCCGCTGTCTGAGGAACAGCGCGGACGGCTGAGCGAATACGGCGACGTCGAAAGCATCGATGCGGTCGCTGCCGCGAGGATCCGCGAATACGGAAAGGAGCTGCTGACGCACAGCCGCCCCAGACACTATCCGCGATACAGCTGCAGCGCCGCCATGTAAGCCGCGGGACTGTGGCTGTCCGCGACGCTGCATCGGGGCGTGCCCTCTGCGGGCGAGAGGATCGCCGTGACGTCCATGCCGCTCATCAGAAAATCGCTGAGCTGTGCGAACTCGGAGACTGTCGCGTCGAGCAGGATATCGGCGGCGTTTTCCTCCTCCTCACGGGCGAGAAGCGCCGCGATCGTCATCATATAATCGCGCAGACTCATACTGCGTCCACCGACGGGATACCGCCGCTCGCAGTAGGCGTGGACATTGGGGGCAAGGCGCATCAAAGCACACAGGAAGGCGTCCGTCTCACGGGGTGAGGTGAAGCCGATGTAGTCCGTACCGGACAGCTGGGCAAAGCGCTTGCGGATATCGCCGCAGCCGGACAGGCTGAGGGTACTGCCGTAGCGGGTATAGCCCCACCCGGTCAGCGGGACGCGGGTGAAGAAATCCTCGTCCCGCACCAGATTGAAGATGCTGCCGTAGCATGCGCCGCTGACGCTGACACAGGTATTGGGGGAGGCAAAGGTGTAGCACCGCACAGCGTCGACGCCGAAGCGATCGCACAGACGCTTGGAAAGCAGATTGGCGACCGCTCCTCCGCGGGAGTAGCCCGTTACCAGAAAACGCGGCTCTGTGCGCAGCCGCCGGACATAAAGATAATCCGCGAGCCGCTGTTCGGCGTATTCCGCCGCACGCAGAAAGCCGATATGCTCTGACCCGTAGCCGACGTCAAAGTCGGAAAACCATTCCCGGCCGGCGGTAGGCCGCAGAACGACCGTGACCGTTGTATCATAGGAAGCGCCTCTGCAGCCCATCGCCATGCCGATCCTGTTTTCATCGGCGCCGTCAAACGAAAGGAAGACGATGCTTTTCATACCCAGCGCGGTGAGGTTTTCGCGCAGCATCTCCTCCTTGACCGCCGACATCGCCAGCGCCGCGGCATAGCGCGCCGTGTCCGTGCGGAACACGCCGCCGTCATGCGCAAAGTCGGGCAGATCCGCCCGGACTGCGGACAAGCATGCCTTGGTGCCGTCCGCGTCGGCGGGATAAACCGCTTTGATTTGCTCTTTTTCCGCTTTTATCAGCATTTTATATCATTTCCTTTTGACAGAATCAACCAAGTTGTTACAAATTTTTTGTTGACACAATTTCAATTAATGGTATAATGGGTATTGTGCATACGATATGTAACAGGATTTCCCGCCTGTGTCGGGGATCCCTTTCACCGAGATTTCACTTTTCCGGAGGCAATCAAATGAAGAGAGTAATAGCCCTTGCGCTGACGGCGATGATGATCCTGACTGCGGTCATGCTGACCGCCTGCGGCGATGATAAGAAGAACGGCGGCGCGGCTCAGGTTACCGCTCCCGAGGGTGCGGTTGCGAACACCAACGCTCAGGGCGTAGCTACCAGCTTCTATAAGAATGAATATGACGATGAAGGCAAGCTTCTCCGCAACTATGACTACAACTCAAAGGGAGAGCTGCTCGGCTCTACCGCCTATGAATACGATCAGTACGGCAACGATATCAAGACCGTCATGTACAGCCCCGACGGCGAAATCCAGGCGCAGATCAAGTACGAGAAAACGCCCGAGGGTCTGATCACCAAGCGTACCGACGTTGATGCGAACGGCGTGATCAAGAGCATCATCACCACCGAGTATACCGACTTCAAGCGTGAGGAGTCCATCCACAGATACAACGGCGACGGCACCCTCAAGAACTATGACGAGTACGAGTATGACTCCAACAATAATCTGATCAAGATCAGCAGCTATGACGCGGAGGGCAACCTCAAGCACTACACGACCTTCGTCACCGACGAAAGCGGTCTGACGACTGAGTACGAGTACGACGCGAACGGCAATCTGATCGGCACCAACTGATCGATACCGATCGGACACAGCAAAAAATAAGCAGGAGCTTTTACGGCTCCTGCCTTTATTATGCGCGGATTTTTCGGGATTATGATAAAGAATCCGAAGATTATTTGCAAAGGGCTTTCAGCTCGTCGATCGCTTCTTTTGCGTCGGGCGCGCCGAACACCGCGGTACCCGCGACACAGACGTCCACGCCTGCCTTTGCGGCGATCGCGATGGTATCCCTGGCGATGCCGCCGTCCACCTGAACAAGAGTATGAAGGCCTCTGGCGGCGATCTCCTGTTTCAGGGCGGTCACCTTGGGCATCATGTCTGCCATAAAGCTCTGACCGCCGAAGCCCGGCTCCACGGTCATCACCAGCACCATGTAAAGGCGATCCAGATAGGGCAGGACAGCGTCGACGGGAGTATTGGGCTTGACGGCAAGCGCAGGCTTGACGCCGCGCTCCACGATCAGGCGGAGCGTAGTGTCGATATCGCTGTCGCATTCCGTGTGGAAGGAGATGATGTCCGCGCCCGCGTCGGCAAAGTCGCCGATGTAGCGGTGCGGCTCGGAGATCATCAGGTGAACGTCAAAGGGCTTTTCGGTATACTTTCTCAGCTTTTTGATGATCGGCGCGCCGAAGGTCAGGTTCGGCACAAAGTGTCCGTCCATGATATCAAGGTGCATCCAGTCGGCGCCCGCCTGATCGACGCGGGCGATCTCGCCGCCGAATACGGAAAAATCACAGGATAATAATGATGGTGCAATTAACATAGTTTACCTCAGTTGGTCATATTTGGTCTGCGGTCGGGTGTTACGGTCTTCGGATCAGCTCTGCGATGAGGGTCGCCGCTGCCCAGAACAGGATATAGATCATCAGCTCGACCACCGAAAGTCGCCCGACGGATGAGTACAGCGCGAGGGTCGCGCACAGCAATACGCCCAGCACCAGTCCGAACATCTCGATCACGATGCCGAGGGTGATGTTGGATTTCAGTCCGATACAGCCGCCGACGGCGCGAGCGAGCGAGGCGACTCTGCCTCTGGTCGCCAGATATGCCCGCGAGGTTTCCTCCACCTTGGAGGTGACCTCGTCGATGGTGTTCGCGTAGCCGATGGGCATGATCTTGACGGAGCGGTAGAAAACTCCGTATGCCTCGGCGATCATCTCGGCGGTGACGTTCGGATCGGGCGTGCTGACGACGAACGCCAGTCCGCTGCTTTCCGCACGCTGCAGCTGCGGCATGGAAAGATTGGACGGCAGATAGCGCAGTACGAGCATCGCGACCACCTGTCCGGAGACGGCGATATAGGTGACCTGTCTGCCCTTGACCGCGACTCCGCGGTCGGGAACGGTGATGTGATAGCGGTTCATCAGCGCCATGTTGCCGACAAGCACGCGTTCACCGTTGATCCAGCCGACAAGACCGCTCTTTTCTTCGTAGATAACGCTTTCGACGGCGGGGAGCCTGCCGGAATTCTCCGCGACCAGCTCATCAAAGACCGGCGCGATCGGAGAGTTGACCTCGCGCAGGACCGCCGTCGCCATCAGCAGGTTCTCGTCGATGCGCAGACGCTGATAGGGGACCAGCTCGTCCAGCCTGACACAGCCCTTGGGAAACAGCTCGGCGGCGGATACCATCACGGCGGAGGTATCGCAGAACTGGCGTACCGAGGGATATCCCGCGACCATCGCGCCGTCCTTGAGCATCCTCTTGCTGAACAGCAGCATGGGAAGATTACCTGCCAGAAGCGCGGTGAACGGCACGCTGATGCACAGCATGACCGTCAGCGCGGAAACGGTCCCCACGACGCTTTTGAAGATAAAGGCGTAAACGACCGTAACGAACAGCGAGATGACGATCGTGATCGGCGTCGCCTTGGCGGAGATCTCCTCGCTAGGGTCGGGGGCATAGGAGATCTTCAGAAAATCGGATAAAAAGCGCGTGATATGCTGATAGGCGATCACGCCCTTGGAGGAGGTCGTACCGCTGACCATGCGGCGGGCGGTCTCCTCGTCCTTGTAGATCTTTGCGGCGTAGGCGGGCGAGTGGGACGTCAGGAAGCTGAAATTGCTCTTGACGCGGATCGCCATCAGCAGCCGTCCCAGCGCGTTGAGCGTGAACGCGAACGCGACGACAAAGCTGTACAGATGCTGTTCGCCGCCGATAAAGGACGGCGCAGTGAACAGCGCGATGATGCTCTGGAGCAGACAGCCCAGATATGCCAGCGTGACGGCGGTGTTGCTGTTGCCGCTGAGCCGCCGCGACAGCGGGCGCAGTCCGTCGATGATATAGTAGCGTCCGACGATGCCCATGCCGAGCGTCAGCACGAAATTGATCGCGCAGAACAGCACCGCGCCGCCCGTGCCGAGGCTCTCCCTTCTGGAGTCGTCCAGCGTGCCGATCAGGATCAGCAGTACCAGCAGGGTGACGGCGATCAGCGCGAAAACGCCGGTGTGCAGGGCTTGCTTTTTCACATTTGCCCTTATATCGTTAAGTACGTATTTTTCGTCCTCGCGGCTGTTGTAGTCGGAGGAGACGGATTCTCTTTTTGCGGTTTTTTCGGTGAAGCCGTGCGTCAGCAGCGCGCCGAGGATGCGGAAGAACTTGCCGACGGGGGATACCTTATTCTTCGGCAGGGGCGCCGGCTCTTCGTCAAAGTTCTCGCGGAGCTCTTCTCTGACCTTCTGCCGTTCGGCTTCCTCCTTGCGCTTCTGCGCCATCTGGCTCAGGGTGAACAGCAGGCTCTGTCGGGGCTTGACCGCCTTTTGCATGGCGTGGTAGTTTTTGGAGATCGTCGGGTCGTCGGAGCGCAGATACTCATCGTATTCGCTTTCGACCACCTCGGTGAATTTGCCTGCCTTGAGGAAGATATTGTTGACCTTGCTGTCGTGCTGATAAACGGGTACGCGCGACACGATCTTTTCGCCGGAGGTCTGGTAGGGGATGACGGGCTTTTCCGTGTGGCGCTCCTCGTAGCGATCCTTGTCGGTCGCCTGACGCTCATATTCGCGCACGCTCTCCATCGGGTCAAGGCTGATATCGATGTCGTCGATGTCCTGCACATAAACGCTGCGCAGAGAGCGTACCGAGTGGATGTCCTCGATGATCTCGTCGGACACGACCGCGTCGGGGTCGAGCTCCGCCTCCAGCTCTACGTCGGGAGCGGCATATTCGCGCTCGGTGGAGAATTCCAGCTTGCCGCGGATCAGCTCTTCCTTGGTGACAGCCTGACGCTTGACGGCGGCTTCCTCCTCGATCGGCTTCAGTCGTTTATATTTGATGCGCTTGTCATGGGTGGAATAGATCTCCTCCATGTCGTCGCTTTCGTTCAGAGATTCAGTTGACGCGTCCGCGGATTCGTTGATATCCGTCAGCTCCTCCGGCGTTTCCTTTGTGGCTTCTTCGGGAACGGGAGGACGGGCGGGCTTGTCCTTATCCTTATCCTTATCCTTGCGGAATAGGCTCATGAAATCATCTTCTTTCTGCTATCTTGTACATCAGGATCCCCGCGGCGACCGAGGCGTTCAGGGAATTGATCCTGCCCTTGAGAGGCAGCGATACGATCACGTCGCATTTTTCGCGGACAAGGCGCGAGATACCCTTGCCCTCGTTGCCGATGACCAGCGCGACGCCGCCGGAAAAGTTCGTTTTGCAGTAGTCCTCGCCGTTCATATCGGCGCCGTAGACCCAGATGTTCTGCTCCTTGAGCAGCTCTATCGTGTCGGAGATATTGTTGACGCGTGCGACCGGTACATACTCCAGCGCGCCCGCGGCGGCTTTATAGACGGTGTAGGTCAGTCCCGCGGCATGCCGCTTTTTGATGATGACGCCGTGCGCGCCCGCGCACTCCGCGGATCGGATGATCGCGCCGAGGTTGTGGGGATCCTCGATCTCGTCGAGGATGATGATGAACGGCGCCTCGCCGCGTTCTTCTGCGAGAGCAAGGATGTCGTCAACGGTCGCGTATGCCTTCATCGCGCACTGGGCGGCGACCCCCTGATGCGCCGCGCCGCCGGTCAGAAAGTCCAGCTTTTTGCGCCCGACCTCCTGTACGGGGATGCCCGCCTTCCTCGCCTTTGCGGAGATCTCCACGGCGGGACCGGTCGTCTGGCCCTTGGCGACCATGATCTTGATGATGGGTCTGCCGGAGGACAGCGCCTCGGTGATCGGATTGCGGCCGATCAGCAGCTCATCGGCGTTTTTTTCGTCATTTCTTTTCGGGTAATCAGCCATAAAAGGACACACCTATACATGATATTGTATACTCATACGCAATAAGTATACCATATGTTGTCAATGGGTATGCTTCTTAGTAAGAAATAAAGCGAATTTTCTGCGGATTTCGCCCTATTTCAGAGATCGGTCGACGGAGTTTTCGATGAAGCCGTAGCCGCCGCTGAGCGGGTCGCGGAACAATTCCGTTTTGGGCGGGAAGATGGTGAATGAGAAGAACATCAGATAATACAGGCTCAGCAGGCATACCGCGGGCATGAAGTATTCCCGCAGCGGCAGGGGAGAGAGTGTCAGGCGGCAGGAGAGCAGCTGGGCGAGTATCACGAGGACCGCCGAGCCGAGGATATCGAGCCACACGACGGCTTTGCCGAGCAGTGCGATACATCCGTAATGGAAAAGGATGATGCCGCCCATCAGGGCGTACAGACCCGCACATTTTGCGACGACGTAGCGGCGGAACTCCACCCGCACCCACATGAGCTGCAGCAGCGCCCATCCCGCGTAGGCGGCGGAGAAGATCTTGACGTGCTCCCATACGCTTTCATTCACCGCGCCGAACAGGATCGTCAGCGCGCCCGGCCCGAACCATCGAAAGACAAAATGCAGAAAGACTGCCGCCGCGTAGATCACGGCACAGCCGACAGCCTCTGAGATCGCATAAGCCCTGTTATTCATACCGCGCCTCCGGAAAATCATTCTTAGTCAATATATGTCGGAGACCTTGTACCTTATGCGTTCAAAGAATTATACAAATAGTATTATTCGTATTTTTCAATATAATTGTTGATAACTCTGTGGATAACATGGATAACTCGAGGGCATATTCGCAGATTTCAACAGAGTTATGACAATTTCATTTCTGTTTTTGAGTTTTCCATAATTTATTTTACGGAAAAATGCTATCTTCTTTTTTTGAAAAAAGCCGTTTTGGTTATACAAACTGTAATTTTTTGCTTGTCAATCGGTTATCGGAAAAATAACCGACAGAAATCGGCACAGAAAAAACGGAGCGGCAAAGCGCTCCGTTTCTCAATCGACTGTCAGTTTATACGAATATCAGATTGTTGAAGATCAGGCAGATCAGGCTTCCGTCCGTCAGTCCCAGCAGGATGCCGCCGATGACGTCCGAAAGGTAATGTACCCTCAGATACAGCCGTGAAAAGCTGATCAGGCACGCAATCACCAGAGCGGGCAGCCAGAAATAAACGGGACAGTTCCACAGCGTGACGGTGAAGGCGCAGAAGGACGACGCGGTGTGGCCGGAGGGGAAGGAATTGTCCTTGGGCTTGTTGATCTTCATCTCGTCCTCGTCGATCAGGTTCGAGGGACGGCCGCGTCCGACGGTCTTTTTGATGATGACCTCGCCGAGCAGGTAGTTGACGCCCAGCGCGACGATCATCGTGATGCCGGTATAGCGGTACGTCTGAGAGATCACGAACGGGACCGCAAAGATCAGCCACCATATCAGCGCTCCTGTGCCGGCATAGGTGGAGTATACCATCAGCTTGTCGAGGAAGCGGCACTGTATTCTGGTGATGCTGTCGGTCACCTTGTAGTCCAGCAATCTCATTTTGCGAAACATAATACTCCCCGGATCGGCGCAGAATTTCTCATGATAAAATAATTATACCATAACAGGTAGGTGTGTCAATATCGCGGACGGAAAATTTTTATGCCGAAAGGCAGCGGAAATCGTGAAAAAAGGTAAAAAGATCCGCCGTCGTGCAGACGGCGGATGAACGGTTTCAAATTGCGGAAAGACCGATGACAGGCAGGGGTTATTCGGAGTCGCGGCGCTGGTGGATCTCGTTGAGGATCGCGTCGATATCATCGGAGGTGGTGGAGGCGTCGAGGCTTTCGTCGGCGTAGGGATCCTCGGCGGTGAAGGCGTCGGGGCTGTCGAGATCAACGCGCTCTGCGCGTGCCGCAGAAGAGGCGGAGCGGCGTGCGGGCGCTTCGTCTTCATCGGTGCGGCGCTCGGCTCTGTGGGGCGCTCTGCGCTCGGCAGGCTTGCGCGCGGGTCTGCGGGCGGGGGTACGGGTCTCGTCCTCCATGCCGATGATCTCGTCGGAGTCAGCCTTCGCCTTGCGTGATCGGCCCTTGTTGCCCGCGAGGATATCGCCGATGGTCAGACCCAGATAACCGCAGAGCAGATAGGATACCAGATAGATCAGTGCGATCAGTGCGCCGGAGCGGAAGATCGGGTAGAGGAACATCGCGGGGATAAAGAAGATCGGCGCGACCAGACACAGCCAGAAATCGTTTTCCTTTTTCATGGAGTAGTACGCGCAGCAGCCGGCGGCGGTCAGCGGCAGGATGCCGATCAGCACAAGGTAGGACACAAAGTCCGAGCCGACGAACAGCAGCGCCGGGACGATCAGATAAACGATGCCGATAATGATGATGTAAGGCAGGAATGCCTTCAGCTTTTTTTCGAATTTTGCTTCCATAATGATATCTCCTGACATAGGTAACAGAGGGGGTTACCTGATTTCTGTTTCAGACAAATTTATTATAGAGGATAGATACCACAAAATCAAGATGTATTTCACGTTTTTTTCATAGATATTGTGGTTGACTTATCAGGCGGCGCGGAGTAAAATAATAGTACAGCCGTGTGTAAAGTCGATTTGCGGCTGAATCTGAATAAGAAAGAGGCGAGAATATGGACGCTGGAAGTAGCAGCGGTACCGGAGGGCGACGAAGATACTTTGCGATTGCCGTGCGGCGCTGTCAGTGTGTCCGTATGCTCGCGTAATATCTGTATATAAGTATCTTTCTGCACCCTTCTGCCTTTGGACTCCCACACCCATAATCGGTAGGAGGTTATTTTTATGGAAAGAAACAACACGGTGAGCTTGTTCGAGACGATCTCGACCCTGCTCGAAAAAAAGCGGTATGCTACCCTGCGGGATATCCTCACTACACTGAATCCGGTCGATATCGCGGCGGTGTTTGAGGATCTGCAGAGCGAGAAATCCGCGATCCTGTTCCGGCTTTTGCCGAAGGAGACGGCTGCCGATACCTTTGTCGAAATGGACGAGGAGACCCAGGAGCTTCTGATCCACGGCTTCTCGGATTCGGAGCTGAAAGAGGTCATCGACGAGATGTACGTCGACGACGCGGTCGACCTGATCGAGGAAATGCCCGCGAACGTCGTCAAGAGGATCCTGCGTCAGGCTGACCCCGAAACAAGACAACAGATCAATAAGATCATGAATTATCCGGAAGACAGCGCAGGCTCGATCATGACGACCGAGTGCGTGATCCTCCGTCCGAAGATGACTGTCGAGGAAGCGATCAAGCGCATCCGCCGTACCGGTATCGATAAGGAGACCATCTATACCTGTTATGTCGCGGACAATCAGGCGACCCTCATCGGTATCATCACCATCAAGACCCTGCTCCTCTCCGAGGAGGACGAGGTCATCGAGAACATCATGGAGACCAACGTCATCTCCGTCAACACCCTGGACGACCAGGAAGAGGTCGCCCAGATGTTCAACAAGTACAACTTCCTCGCGCTTCCCGTCGTCGATAAGGAGAACCGTATCGTCGGTATCGTTACCGTTGACGACGCGATGGACGTCATGGAAGAAGAGGCTACCGAGGATATCCAGAAGATGGCGGCTATCACCCCGACCACGGATAAGCCCTACGACAAGGTCGGCGTATTCGAGACCTACCTCAGCCGTATCCCGTGGCTGCTGATCCTGATGGTATCGGCGACCTTCACGGGTATGATCATCACCGGCTTTGAGGACGCCCTCGCGGGTACGGTCGTGCTGTCGGCGTTTATCCCGATGCTGATGGATACCGGCGGCAACTCCGGCTCTCAGGCGTCGGTCACGATCATCCGCGCGCTCTCGCTGGGAGAGATCGAGTTCAAGGATATCTTTATGGTCATCTTCAAGGAGTGCCGCGTATCGCTTCTGTGCGGCGTGACGCTCGCCGCGGCGAATTTTGCGAAGATCATGCTTTTCGACCGGCTGGTGCTGGGCAATACCGGTATCACGCCGATGGTCGCGCTGGTGGTTTGTCTGACGATGATCGTCACCATCTTTTTTGCCAAGCTGGTCGGCTGTACACTGCCGATGGTCGCCAAGAAGATCGGCTTTGACCCTGCCGTCATGGCGTCGCCGTTCATCACGACCATCGTCGACGCGATCTCGCTGATGGTATACTTCGCCATCGCGACCGCACTGCTGCATATATAAGCCCAAACCCCTTTACGGAAGCAACAGGGAGTCAACGCCCTGATTCAAAGTACCTATATTACTAACAAAGACGGTGATTGTATGAAAAAGTTATTGGCACTTATCCTCGCGCTGACAATGCTGGCGGGCGTTCTCGCTGCCTGCGGCGACGGCAAATCCGACTCCGAGGATTCCTCCTCGGACGACAAAAAAGCATCCGCAGACCCTGTTGATACCCTGACCGCCGAGAAATCGAACGACAAATACCGCAGCTACTATCAGGTGTGGATCGGCGCGTTCAATGACTCGGACGGCAATAAGACCGGCGATATCCCCGGCGTCATCGAAAAGCTGGACTACATCAACGACGGTGATCCGAACACCGGCGACGACCTGGGTGCGGACGGCATCTGGCTTTCGCCGATGATGCCCTCCTCCACCTATCATAAGTATAATGTCGAGGACTACTTCAACATCGATCCCGAATTCGGCACGCTGGACGACTTTGACAAGCTCATCAAGGAATGCCATGACCGCGGCGTCGTCGTGATCATCGACCTTGTCGTCAACCACGCGGGCGCGGGACATGAGTTCTTCCAAAAGGCGTGCGACGAACTCAGAGAGGGCAAGGAGGACGGCTATGCCCGCTACTTCAACTTCTCCAAGAAACAGAACGCGATCTATCAGCACGCGGTCTCCGGCGCAGACTATTACTATCAGGGCGATTTCTGGGATCAGATGCCCGACTGGAACCTCAGCTATGAAGGTACCCGAGACTACTTCAAGAAGGTCACCGAATTCTGGCTGGGACGCGGCGTGGACGGCTTCCGTCTGGACGCGGTCAAGTATTTTGACGACGACCACACCGACGGCAAGGAGTTCATGACCTGGTTCTACAACATGGCGAAGGAGATCAAGGACGACGTCTATATGGTCGGCGAGGACTGGACCGAGACCGGCGATATCTACGATATGTATGAGAGCGGCATCGACAGCCTGTTCAACTTCAAATTTGCCAACAACGGCGGCGAATTCCTGATTGCGGCAAGCTCGGTAGAGGACTTTGCCAAGAAGATCAAGAAATACGACAACAACATCAAGGAGCATAACAAGAACGCCATCAACGCCAACTTCCTGACCAACCACGACATGAACCGTTTGGCTAGTCTGATCTACGCGGATGAGAACAAGTTCGCCGCGGCGCTGTATATGCTCTGCCCGGGCAACTCGTTCACCTACTACGGCGAGGAGATCGGCATCGAGGCGCCGAGCACCTCGAGCGACGCGAACTACCGTACCGCGATGGTATGGGACAGCGATAACCTGCCCGAGATCAGAACAGAGGGCGTTTCCGCTGACGGAACCTGTCCGCTGGGCGGTGTGAAGCAGCAGCTGGAGGACAAGAACAGCCTGCTCAACACCTACCGCAAGCTCATCAAGATCCGCATGGAGAATCCCGAGATCAGCCGCGGCGACATCACCGATACGATCAAATGCGACAATCTGTGCGCCGGGATCATCATCGACGACAACGGCTCACGCGTAGCGGTCATCCACAATGCCGCCGGCGAGGAAAAGGAGCTGACCGTCGATATGCTGGAGAATCCCGAGCTGAGAGGCTGGTCGGTCGCGCAGGAGAAGAGCGAAGGCATCGAAGCCGAGCTGGACGGCACGACCCTCAAGATCCCCGCGAAAACCTCTGTTGTTCTCAAGGAAAACAAATAAATACGCTTTGATGATAAAGGGCTGCCTGTTTCGGCAGCCCTTTTGGTTTATACGCACGATTCCTTTTTATCAGTTGAAATGGGAAGGATTCTCCGCCCGCTTTTCGGGTTCCGCCAATTTTGGTGAAAACATTCCGAATTAATCCATACACACAGCGACAAGCCTGCTGACGGACGGCGGCTATAATAAAAACCAATCTAAGGCATATCATCCCGGTGATATGTATGCAAAAGGAATGTTGAATATGTCAGTTTTTGATTTGGCGAAGCGTTATCCGAAGATCATCCGTCGGCAGTCCCGCAGGCGTGCGGGGATCGGCAGAGGATTTGCCGTTCAGACGGGGTATTTCCTCTGCGGCGCGGTCATCTCGCGCGGGGCGATGCTGGGCGCGATGTCGCCGTTCGGGGCGTCGTTCTGCGCGGCGGTCCCGTTTTCCTGTCTGCCCGCGGGGGTGCTGGGCTCGGCGCTGAGCTATCTGTTCCTCTCGCCGGCGGACTCGTTCCGCTATATCGCGGTGGTCATCTCCATCGGCGCGGTGCGGTGGATCCTCAACGAGATCAAAAAGATCTCCGGCAATCGGTTTTTTCCGTGCGCGGCGGCGTTCCTGCCGGTATTTGCGACAGGTCTTGCGCTGACGTTCAGCCCGCAGAGTGAGCTGGGCGGCGTGTTCGAGTGCTTTGTGGAGGGACTGATCGCCGCGGCGGGCGCGTATTTCATGAGCCGTACCGTTGCGCTGACCGGCTCGCGGCGGGTGCTGTCGGGCTTCAGCCAGCAGGAGCTTGCCTGCGTCGCGATGACGGGCTGTATTTTGCTGCTGTCCTTCAGCACGCTGACGATCGGCACGGTGTCCGTCGGCAGGGTCCTCGCGGTGCTTGCGGTGCTGATCTTCGCCCGCTACGGCTTTGTCAAGGGCGGCAGCGTCGCGGGGATCGCGACGGGGATCGTGTTCGCGCTGTCCGATAATGACCTGCTGTGTCTGGCGGGGGGCTACGCGCTCAGCGGACTGATCGGCGGTCTGATGGCGCCGATGGGCAAGGCTGCGGTGGTGTTCACCGCGCTGGTCTGCAACGGCATGATGTCGTTCGCGTCCGACGAGCGCGCCCTGACGCTGACGATCACGATCGAGACCCTGATCGCCTCCGGCGTGTTCCTGCTGATCCCCAAGGAGGCGGGGCGCTTTTTTGAAGCGGCATTCTGCGACGACGCGGCTCAGCTGTCCTCAGAGGCGGTGCGGCGCAGTGTCACCATGCGGCTGTCGCACTGCTCCAAGGCGCTGGAGAATGTGTCCTCCTGCGTCAATGCCGTGTCCGAGCGGCTCGGAAGGCTGTATGAGGAGAACGCGGACTGGATCTTCAGCCGCGCCGCCGATGAGACCTGCAAAAACTGCGGGCTGAGGGTCTACTGCTGGGAGAAGGAGCGCGGTCTGACCGTGGACGATATGCGCCGCCTGACGCCGATGCTCAAGGAAAACGGCTTTGTTACGGAGCGCGACGTTGAGGAGAGCTTTCTCAAGCGGTGCTGTAAATGCGCGGAGCTGGCGAACAGCGTCAACCGCAGCTACAAGGAATATCTGTCGCTGGAGGCGGCGCGCCGCAGGGTCACGCAGGTCAGAAGCGTAGTGGCGGGGCAGTTCGCGGGGCTGTCGGATATCCTGCATGATCTGTCCGAGGAGTTCGAGGAGGTCGACAGCTTCGACACCGCCTCTTCGGAAAAGATCATCGCCGCGCTCACATCGATCGGGCTGGTGGTGGTCGACTGCGCGTGCAGACGGTCGGCGGGCCGCGGCATGACCGTCGAGCTGGAGCTGGCTGTCGGCAAGAAAACAGCGGTCTCCAAGGCGGAGTTGACGCATGAGATCGGCAAGGCGTGCGGCAGATATTTTTCATCCCCGTCGCTGAGCTTTGAGGGCGACCGCGCACGGATCACCCTGTGCGAGCTGCCGCTGTATGATCTTGAGATCGGCTCCGCCCAGCATGTCTGCGGCAACGGCGAGCTGTGCGGCGACTGTCTGAACTACTTCAACAACGGCGAGGGCAGTACCGTCGCCATCATCTCCGACGGAATGGGCACCGGCGGAAGAGCCGCGGTGGATTCCAATATGGCGGTCAGCATCATGACCAAGCTCTGCAAGGCGGGGCTGAGCTATGACTGCTCGCTGTCGGTCGTGAATTCCTCTTTGATGATCAAAAGCGAGGAGGAATCGCTCGCGACGATGGATCTGCTGGATTTCAATCTGTTCACGGGCAGGGCGCGGCTGATGAAGGCGGGCGCCTGTACGACCTATATCAAAAAGAATTCCAAGCTCCTGAAAAAGGACATGCCGTCTCTGCCGCTCGGGATCCTGAACGAATCGAAGCTCATCAAGGAGGATGTGACGCTCAGCGCGGACGATGTGATCGTGATGGTGTCCGACGGCGTGATGGTCGGATCTGCCGAATGGCTGGAAAAGCTGATCCTCACCTTCCGCGAGGGGAGCGCCGAACAGCTGGCGTCCTATATCGTCGAAGAGGCGCGCAGGCGGCGTCAGAACGACCACGACGATGATATCACCGCGATCGCTCTGCGGGTGGTGGAGAACGCCTAGCAGGCGCCCGTTCGGTTGATTTTCCGAAATCGTTTGTGATACAATGGCCCTGTCAGCTGTTTATATAGTGAAAGGATCTTTTCATAGTAAGCACGGAAAGGAGGGGCCGCATGGACGCGGGGGAGTATCGGAGGATCGCCGAAGCCTACATCGACGATGTATACAGGGCGGCGCTGAGCTGCTGCCGCAGCCGGTCAGACGCAGAGGACGCGGTGCAGAACGCCTTTGTGAAGCTGATGACCGCCGATGTGACCTTCACGGACGACGAGCATATCCGCCGTTGGCTGATACGGGTCGCGGTGAATGAATGCAGGAACAGCCTGAACTCCTTCTGGCGCAGAAGGGTCAGCTTTTTTGACGAGCTGGAACAGGAGCCGTCGGCGTCCGACGACGAGCGGTGGCTCCTCTCGGAGATCGGCAGACTGCCCGCAAAATACAGCGCGGTGCTGTACCTTCACTATTATGAGGGCTATCGGTGTGCCGAGATCGGCGCGCTGCTGCATCTCTCCGAAAGCAATGTGCAGACCCGCCTGATGCGGGCGAGAAAAATGCTGAAAAAGCGTCTGGAGGAGGCATAGCGATGGAAAGGGAATTCACTCAGGAGCGATATCGGAGCGCGATGGAGCGGGTGCGCGCGCCTCAGGCGCTCGTACGGAAGATCACGGAAGCGGACGCGCGGATAAAGCCCGTAAAAAGGCATACCGCCCTGCGCAGGACGGCGTTGGCAGCGGCGGCGGTGATCGTGCTGTTTGCGGTGAGCAATATCGTGACGTTTGCCGCGACAGGACAGCCGTGGGTCGCGAGGGTGTTTGATTGGGACGCCCAGCCCGGTCAGCCGATGGACAATGTCGCCGACTTTTTCAGAGAGAACGGCAAGCTGTTCGACTCGCCGGACGGCACGCCGCGCAGGGACTGTTACGGCGGCACCTATCTTGACGGAGGCGTTCAGGTGATTCTGCTGACGGATATGAGCCGCAGCGACGAATTCATCAAGCCGGGCGAAAACGTGCGCTTTGAAAAATGCACCTATACCTATTACGAGCTGGATCGCGCGGTCAAAGAGGATCTCGCGAAGGTGAGCAGACTGAAAAATCAGGGCGATGCAATCGCGCAGGATGTGATCGGCTTTTCGCTGGATGAAAAGAACAACTGCGTGATCGCGGAAATCTATCACATGGACGGCGAAAAGGTGAAGTGGTTCAAAGAGAATATCAGCGGCGCCGGGTATCTGCGGTTTGAGAACGCGGACAGCCTGCCGGCATTGGACTGACAGCCAAAGGGAGCGTGAAAGCGCTCTCTTTTTTTGTTGACAGAAAATGCCAGCAAACCGTATGATCGGTTTTGACGTGCTGTGTTATCGGAAGCTGTTGCATGACTGCAGCTCCTGTCAACAAACAATGGATATTGCCAACCGATTTTCTGAAGCAATCATCGGCGACGGCTCTGCAAAATGCTCACAGAGCGCGCTTCCTTGTTGCCGGTACTTCCGATTTTATTGCCGGGCAGGGTGCGCACCTTCTCCCGCTGTCATAATTTACAGAAAGTTCTTTATTTTTTGTCGAAACGTGGTATAATACCGTAATAGGGTAGTATATACAATATATGGTGGGGTAACCTGCCTTTGTGAAAATGAGGTGTTGCAGATGTTGATTTATGATATTTCGCGGGAGATCCTGTCGGCGGAGATCTATGAGGGAGATCCCGGGCCGTCGGTGCGCTTTCTCAAAAAAATCGAGGACGGCGCGATGTACAATCTCTCGACGATCAGCCTCTGCAATCACACCGGGACACATATCGACGCGCCGCTGCACTTCGACGAGGAGGGCAAGGATATCACCTCCCTGCGGCTGTCGCAGTTTTACGGCAAATGTACGGTCGTCAGCATCGAGGGCATCCTGACCGGCGAGGATATGGAGCGGCTTCTGCCGCATTGCGAGCGCAGGCTCATCCTGCATTCCTCCGGCAAGGCGTTCCTGTCGGTCTCCGCCGCGCGCGTGATCGCCGACAGCAAGCTGCTGCTGATCGGTACGGACGCGATCTCCATCGCGCCGCCCTTTGACGAGTATATGCCGCACCTTGAGCTGGCGCGCGCCGGCATCGCCGTGCTGGAGGGTCTTTACCTTGAGGGCGTGGAGGACGGCACCTACACGCTGGCGGCATTCCCGCTGAAGATCGAAGGCGTTGAGGCCGCCCCGTGCAGAGCGGTATTGATCGGAGAAACAAAAGGCTATTATTGATCGGCGGTCGGGCGATCCGGCCGTCGGATATCAACCACATCAGAGGTAGACTATGAAAAGAATTCTTGCCGTCGTTCTGGCGGCGGTGCTGTCGGTGACGCTGTGTCTGATGCTCACCGGCTGTGACAAGCCGAAAATCAGGGTGGAGTCCGTGATGAAGCTGACAGATGATTTCAGCGGGACGCGTACCGTGACGGTGGTCTATCCGCTCAACGCGGATATCGACGCGATCAAGGACGACCTGCTGGCGGACAGCCCCCTGAATCTGAATTTGAACGGCATCGGCTTCTCGTATCTGGGCGCGACGGAAAACGGCTACAGCTTTGAGCTGAAGCTCACCTTCAATCATCTCGCGGAATATGAGGAGCAGGTTTCCGCCGTCATCGGCCGCGACGCGAACGCCGTGCTTGCCCGCAAGGACACCGTGATGTTCAAGGGCACACGCATGGCGGAGGATTTCGACGTCAGCGAGCTGATCGCGTGGATGGTGCGCGATACCGCGTCCGCCGACGCTTTCAAGGATTATTCCTTTGAATATCCGTATAATAAAGTCAACATCGGCGCGGATTCCTACGATACGGGATCGACCGTCGGCATCAGCGACGGCAAAGGCATCTTTATCAATTCCGTCGACGTCAAAACCTATAACGAAAAGGCGAGCCTGTTAGGCAGGACCTTTGACCGCAGCTTTGTCCTGTCCGTTCCCGCCGACATCTACTCGTCGAATAAAAAGAAGATCAACGACTATTATGAGGAGCTGACCGAGGGCAACGCGCTGATCACCGATACCCACGAGGGCAACAGCGTGCTGTTCACCGTGACCTATGAGGGACTGAGCCTCAGCGAGCTGGAGACCGTCACCGCAAAGGTGCTGGACAGCAGCGGCGTCAGCGTGTATTACGGCGACAAGGAAAATATGTCGACCCCGCTGTTTGAGGGACGCGTGCTGGAGGAAACGCTGGACACCCTGTCCTTTGACTCTCAGTCCGGCAATCCGCCGAAGCTGAGATATACCTATACCCTGCCGACCAACGCCGTCCGCGGCGAGGGCGCGCTGTATAAAAACGGCGGCTGGGAAAACACCGGCGAATGGGACGACGGCGCTTATCGCGTCGAGGACGCCTCCGGTCTGACCCATCTGCGTATCTTTGACGGCAGACAGTATTATATCGACGGCGTCAGCTTTGAGCTGACCTCTCTCGGCGACGGGCAGTTCCGCCGTGCGACCTCGTTCCTTTATCCCATCAAGAACGGCTTTGAGGGCCCTGTCTACGCGGCAAAGTTCTTCTACGCGCGAGGCACCGAGACAAAGGCGGACAACGACGGCGACCATATCGTCTGCTCCGTTGTGCTGGAGGGCAATGCGGATGAGATCAACACACAGATGGAGAGGATCTTCGGCAAGGGGAATTATCTTTCCTATGACCGCAAAAACGGCGCACTGTCGGACAAGACGACGCTGAACGACTATATCGACCTTCGGGAAATGCTGAGCATCGAGAACGCGACCGTCGACATGACCTATACCGCCTCGGCGGATAACGGCGAGAATATCGTGACGCTGGAAAACGGCGGCACGGAGACCGCGTACACCGGAAAGGACAGCTCGACCGTGAATATCAAGGGCTGTGTCGCCTCCGTCGGCTATCACGGTGTGATCCCCAAGGCGGGCAATATCATTTTGTATATCATCTTCGGCATCCTGCTGTTCGGCGCGACGACCTACGCCGCGTTCCTGATGCTGACTGCGCCGCAGCGCAAACGGCGCGCCCTTCTCAGACTGCCGGCAGGCGATGACGAGGAGGATGAGGAAGAGCCGGAGCAGCAGCCCGAAGCGCGGCAGGAGATGCCGGCGTCCGCTCCGATGCAGACGACGACGTTCAGCATATTCGAGCTGGGCATCCTCAGCCGCAATAAGAAATATGTCGAGGAGATCAACAAGGACGTTGAACAACGCCTCCGGGCCGACCGCCTTGAGGAGCGCAAGAAGGAGCTGCGCCGCAGGGAGCTGGAGGAGATGGAAAAGAAGGTCTACGGGAAAGAGGAACCGCCGCGCGAACAGGCGCAGGAGGAGCCGCAGCAGGCGTATGAGGAGCCGCAGCAGGCGTATGAGGAGCCTGACGACGACAGCCCGCGGACGATCGAGATACTGGAAACCCTTGATAAGGCGAGCAAAACCGAGCCGCAGGCGCCGGAGCCTACCGACCCGATGGAGCTGCTGAATCTGATGAACGAGGAGGACGGCGATGATGAAACTGGCGGCGTTTGATCTTGACGGCACACTTGCCGATACCCTTGCGGACCTTGCCGCCGCGGTCAATTTCGCGCTGGAGAAGCAGGGGCTGTCGCCCTATCCCACCGAGGATTACCGTCAGTTTGTCGGCAACGGCGTGGATAATCTGATGAAAACCGTACTCAGGGAGCATTTCACTCCGCAGAAGGCGGAGGAGATGAAGGCGGATTTTTTCGCGTATTATGCCGGGCACTGTCTGGATATGACCGTGCCGTACCCCGGGATCGCAGAGCTGTTGGACTTTCTGGAGGAGCAGCGGGTGATGACCGCCGTGATCTCCAACAAGCCGAACGACTTTGTGCAGGATATCCTCCTGCAGCTGTATCCCGGGCATCTGTTCAGCGTTGCGTGGGGTCAGCATCCTGAGATCCCCCGCAAGCCCGCCCCCGACGGGCTGAACAAGGCGATGGAGCTGCTGGGCGTGAGCCCGCAGGATACGCTGTATATCGGTGACAGCAACGTGGACGTCGTGTTCGCACACAATGCGGGCGTGAAGGTCTGCGGTGTGAGCTGGGGCTTCCGCGGGGCGCGGGAGCTGGAAGAGGCAGGCGCGGATATCATCGTCGATACCGCGCAGGAACTGAAGGAAGTCATTTTGAAGGCACTGCATGAATGATCGGAACTATCAGAAGGAAATGGACGCGCTGATCGCGCGCAATACGGCGGCGGGGGAGAAGCCCTCGCTGCTGCTGCATGTGTGCTGTGCGGTATGCGCTAGCTACGTGCTGGAATATCTGTATGAGCATTTTGCTATCACGATCGCCTACTATAATCCCAATATCACCGAGGAGGACGAGTATCGCTACCGTTACTCCGAGCTGAAGCGCTATGTCGCCGAGCGGGGGATGGGGGAGATCCGTTTTGCCGAGGTCGCCTATGAGCCGCAAGACTTTTTTGAGATCGCGAAGGGGCACGAGTCCGATCCCGAGCGGGGAGCGCGGTGCTCGCTGTGCTTTGCTCAGCGGCTGGGCTATACCGCGAGGCTGGCAAAGGAGGGCGGCTATCGGTATTTTGCGACGACGCTGACCGTCAGCCCCCTGAAAAACGCGCAGGTCATCAATGCCGTCGGCGAGAGGATCGCCGAAAAAGAGGGCGTGGAATACCTCCCGTCGGATTTCAAAAAGAAAAACGGCTATAAGCGTTCTATCGAGCTGAGCAAGGAATATCATTTATATAGGCAGAATTTCTGCGGGTGCGTATTTTCTAAGAAAGAGGCTCAGCAAAGGGAATCCGTGAAGAATGCTTGACAATCCTTTCGGGATATGGTAAATTAACCTTGCAAGTTAAAAGGGAGTAGTTATAATTGAACGTCCAACAATCTCTCGGCGATCTGCCGATGGGCGCTCACCTTATACTATATATGGTAGAGGAACGAGACTTTTAGCGTATCACCCGTGAAAGCGGTGCTGTACGCCGGAGGTCTTTTCTTTTTGGGAGGTATCATCAATGACTGCTGACAGTCCTGTATTGGTATTCCTGCTGTTCGGCTTGGGATTACTGTGCATCATCAAGGGCGGCGACTGGTTCGTCGATGCGGCGACGTGGATCGCGGAGGTTTCCGGGATCCCGCAGTTCATCATCGGCGCGACGATCGTTTCGCTCGCGACCACGCTGCCGGAGATACTGGTTTCCGTGATGGCGGCGGCGTCCGGCTCGGTCGAAATGGCGACCGGCAACGCGATCGGTTCGGTCACGGCGAACACCGGTATGATCCTGGGCATTTCCATCGTTGCGATGCCCGTGGTGATCGAAAGGCGCAAGTATCTGCCCAAGTCGCTGATCTTCATCGGCGCGATCGCACTGCTGTGGGTGCTGTCCCTGTCGGGCGAGCTGAGCATGATCGGCGCGTTCATCATGCTGGCGATGTTCATCCTGTTTATCATCGAGAACGTCACCGAAGCCAAAAAGGATATGGGCGTATCCAAGAGCGTGACGGTCAAAAAGGATAAAAAGACCGTGATCAAGAACATCGTCCTCTTTTTCGTGGGTGCGGCGGGCATCGTCCTCGGCTCTCAGCTGCTGGTCGACAACGGCACCGTCATCGCGACGGACATTCTGGGCGTCCCCGAGAGAGTCGTATCGCTGACCATGGTGGCGATCGGTACCTCTCTGCCGGAGCTGGTCACTACGATCACCGCGATCGCCAAAAAGCAGTCAGCGCTGTCGGTCGGCAATATCGTCGGCGCGAATATCATCGATATGATCCTGATCCTGCCGCTGTGCTCATTCATCATGGGCGGTTCGCTCCCGGTCGACCGGTCGACTTTGTGGGTGGATCTGCCGATCTCGTTCGCGGTGGCGGCCATCTGCCTGGTGCCGGCTCTGATCAAGGGCAAGCTGATGCGGTGGCAGGGAATCCTGTCGCTTGCGGTGTACGCCGGGTATCTGGTGTATCTCTGCGTCGGCACGTTCGCAGCCTGATCCGATCCCCGTAATCGCTGTATAATCATGTCCCCTCTTTTCTCAAAGAGGGGATTTTTGCGCTTGGGACTTGTCAAATCGTCGATTTTCGTATACAATAGAAAAAGTGTGTAAGCTATCTCAGTACAAAGCAGGTGTTGATTATGGGCAGACCCGACGGAAGAAAGCTCAGAAATCTTGACTATGAATACCCCGTAGCGGCGCATATCATGGCGCGCCGCACCGATGCGCTGAATATGACGACGCTGGATATCCCGCTGGCGCCGATCCATCATTATCTGAATCAGAAGCGCAAGGAGGGGATCAGATACAGTCATCTGACGGTGGTCATCGCCGCCGTCATCCGCACGATCTCTCAGTTCCCCGCGCTGAACCGCTTTGTGGTCAATAAGCGCATCTATGCCCGCAACGAGCTGGCGATCGGTATGGTCGTCCTCAAGGGCGGCAGGATCGACGCGCCGGGCACTACGGATAAAATGAAGTTCAAGCCGGATAACACCATTGCCGAAGTGGACAGGATCATCAACAGCTATGTCGAGAAGAATCGCCGGGAGGAGGACGTCAACGGAACCGACCGCGTCGCAAAACGGCTGGTAAAGACGCCCGGTCTGCTGAGAGTCGGCGTCAGCTTTATGAAATGGCTCGACAAACACAACCGGATGCCGAAGTCGGTGGTGGAGATCAGCCCCTTCCACTGCACCATGATGCTGACCAACCTCGCCTCTATCAAAACCGATTATGTTTTTCACCACGCGTACGACTTCGGGACCGTGTCCCTGACACTGGCGCTCGGCAAGCCGCGTACCGTTCCGACGGTACATAAGGGCGAGACCGTGATGGAAAAATGTATGCCGATGGGTCTTGTGATGGACGAGAGGATCGCGTCGGGCGCGTATTTTGCGCTGGCGTTCCGCGAGTTCCGCAGGTATCTGGCAAATCCCGCTCTGCTGGAGGTCCCTCCCGAGAGGGTCGTTGAGGACGAAGGATAACGGAATTCAGATCGAAATAATATCAGGCGCTCCGCTTTGCGGGGCGTTTTTGTTTGCAGGAGGATTCGGACGGGAAAAGTGTCATTATACATTATATATAAGGGGAAAAAGGGGAAAATCCGCAATATGTAGAAGTCGCGACAGAACCGACCACAATATCGGTGAAAAAGCAGGAAATGATATGAAATACGGTTAAGAAACAGAGCAAAATGGTTACAACGGTTACAATTTGTTACTCGTCGACTTTTAATGCGGAAAAAGAACAAAAAAGGCGGTTGTCATGCGAAAAACGCACTAATAAAGCCACTGAGGAATGTCGGATTTTACGGTTAATTCTCGATTGGAAAAAACAAACCGATGAAAGGATTATTACAAAGGTTACAAAATTTTCTTTATCAGTAACACGGCTGTCACAAATGTACAAAAAATGTAATCAATTTTTTAAAAAAATAACATAATTGTTGTTGGTAATGTCTAAAGCATTGAAATATAATGGAATTGCTTAGAAAAGCAGAAACTATATCTTATGCTAAAACAAAGTTTAGGAGGAAACAAAAATGCTTAAGACAAGAAAACTCATTAGCTTAGTTCTTGTTGTAGCTCTGGTACTCTCTATGGGTATCGTAGGCATCGTTTCCGCCTCTGCTGTTGACGGCGACTACTATTTAGTAGGCTCTTTCAACGGTTGGGCGCCTGCCGATGGCTATCAGTTTACAGCAAACAGCGAAGCTGAAGGCGAGTATGTCCTCGCCGGCGTTGCACTCTCCTCGGGCGATTCGCTCAAGGTTAAGAATGACAACGGCGACCAGAACACCGGCTGGTATCCCGACGGCATGGGCAACGATTACGTTGTTGCCGAAAGCGGTACCTACGATGTATACTTCAGACCCGACGGACAGGGTGGTGAAGACTGGTACAATGGCTTCTTCTATCTGAAAGCTGCCGAGACTCCCGAAGTGACAGAGGCTCCCCAGCCCGAAGAGACAGAAGCTCCCGCTCCTGTAGAGGGCGACAATGCGAAGATCACAGTTGACGGTAAAGAATATACCGCTCATGTTGATGACATCGTTCACTTTGACTTCTATGTCAACATGGCAGGCGTTCCCGCCGATGCAACACTCGGCAAGCCCGGTAAGATCACCGAGTTCGAAGGCAACCTGTTCTATGACAAGACCAAGCTCGAGCTGCTGAGCAGCATCGAGGGCAAAGAGGATGAGAAGATCGAGGATTACACCAACTATGAGATCCTCCCCAACATCCACAGCGGCAATGTCATTATTTCTAACGACGGTGAGTACCTCGGCTACAATGCCGTACAGCTCAACGGCTACAACTTCTCTTCCGAGAAGGTTCTCGTACATGCTGATTTCAAAGTAATCGCTACCGGCACAAGCGAGATCACGAACATTCTGAAGAACGTCGGTTCCGGCGAAGTCAAGGTAGTTTACCTTGATGAAGTCAAGGAAGAGTTCGGCACCAAGACCGAAGTCAAGGTTGACTGCGAGCACGAAACCCCGACCGAGGCTGAGACCGAGGTAGAGACCGAGAAGGAAACCGAGAAAGAGACTGAGAAGCCCGTAGAAGGCAAGGCAGTTGTTACTCTGGTTGACTGGAACAAGACCGAAGAGACCCACGAGTTCAAGATCGGCGACGAGTTTACCGTTATCTCCTATCTCCAGGTTCCGGATGGCAAGAGAGTCAATGCTATCGACTTCAATCAGGAATTCAACATCGGCGACGCTGTTGTTGAGCTCCAGAAGCAGACCGTCACCAAGACTGACGAAGACGGCGAAGAGTACACCGAAGTAGTACCCGCTCTGACTCCTCAGATCAAGGACGTTGTCATCAACCTCGACGGCAACGTCATCAAGGCGAACGGCTCCAGAGCCCAGTACAACAAGGCTTACAAGTTTGCTACCGAGGATGCAGTCCTCATCAAGACTTTCTATAAGGTAGTTGCTAACGGCAACACCAAGATCCAGACCAACATCGTCACCATGGCTACCATTACCGATGACGATAAGATGACCAACCAGATCATGAAGGGCGAAAAGGTCGGCACCGACGATATCAAGACCCGCACTGTATTTGACGGCATCGTTCCCGCTCCCACAGAGCCCGAGACCGAAGCTCCTCAGCCCACTGAGCCTGAGACCGAAGCTCCCAAGCCCATCAAGGGCAACACCTACTATCTGACCGGTTCTATTGCCGGTTGGGGCCTGAACGCTGACTTCGAACTGACCAAGAACACTGAGGCAACAGGCGAAGAGTACATGATCTCCGGCGTCACTCTGACCACCGCTGACATGATCAAGGCTATCAAGTCCTCCAAGTCCGGCACCGATATCTCTGACTGGTATCCGGATGGCATGGACAACAACATCACTGTTGACACCGACAGCACCTACACCGTATACTTCCGTCCGAACGGCGACGGCACTGCTGAAGAAGGCTGGATCTACAGCTGGTATGCTGGCGAGCCCGGTTATGAAGTAGGCGGCGGCACCAACCACTACGGCTACCTCTTCAAGCTGGTAGACGAGCTCAAGCCGGCTCCCACCGAGCCTGAGACCGAAGCTCCTCAGCCCACCGAGCCCGAGACTGAAGCTCCTCAGCCCACCGAGCCCGAGACTGAAGCTCCTCAGCCCACCGAGCCCGAGACCGAAGCTCCTCAGCCCACCGAGCCCGAGACCGAAGCTCCCGCAAAGGGCGTTTACGTTGTCGCTGACGGCACATGGTACAAGGTTGAGAAGGATCAGGTCATCGACTATGTATTCTATCTGAACGACGGCGAGAAGGTTTGCTCGCTCGACGCTGAGACTTTCTATGATCCTGCCGGCCTGCAGTGGAACAAGCAGCTGGTTTGGGACGAAGACGATGAAGAGTATGAGTACTTCTCCGAGCTGTTCCCGGTCATCAAGAAGGCTATGGTCCTGAATGACGGCGTAGAAGGCAGACTCAAGTACAACTACTCCTCCGCTTCCGGTAAGAACTTCAACGCTGATGACAAGCGCCTCATCCACATGAACTTCACCGTTACTGCTGACGAGGGCGTTTACAACATCAACACCTTCCTGCACACTGTTGCGGGTGCTGACGAGCACAAGTACATCTTCAAGGATGAGGTCCTGGATGAGCTCAAGAGAGCTGAAGGCCTCCTCGAGAATCAGCAGCCTGTACCTCCTGTTCCCACTCAGCCTGAGACCGAAGCTCCTCAGCCCACCGAGCCTGAGACCGACGCTCCTGTCCCGACCGAGCCTGAGACAGACGCTCCTGTTCCGACCGAGCCTGAGACCGATGCTCCGATCCCGACCGAGCCTGAGACAGACGCTCCTGTTCCGACCCAGCCGAAGACTGACGCTCCGACCGTTGCTCCGACCGTAGCTCCGACCGTTGCTCCGACCGTAGCTCCCACTTCCTCTACTGAAGCTACTTCCGCTACAGGCGCTACCTCCGCTACAGGTGCTACCGGTGCTACTGCTGCTACCTCCGCTAAGTCCTCTACCGACTCCAACAGCACAACCACCAACACCAGCACTGTCAAGACCGGTTCTACCGAGATGGCTATCATCTTCCTGATGATCCTGGTCATGGCTGCGGGTATCGTTATCTACACAAAGAAGAGAAAGTTTGACTAATTCTTCATTTTAGATATTTCCTGACTAAAAATTATACGGAACCCCCTTCCCGGCGAAGGGGGTTTCGTATTGCTGTTTTACGGAGATCCTCCTGTCTTCCTGCGGAATACTGACTCATCGCCAGATGAAATACCCCGTACGGCGGCAGGGATACGGCTTATGATCGATCTTTACGGCGTTGCTCACAAATAATTCACAATTTTTTACTTGCTATTGAACAACAGATAAGATATAATAAGAAAGAAAATATAATGTCGGAGGGAAATGTATGAAAAAGTTTCTGTCACTGACTCTTACTCTGTCGATCCTGCTGACTGTGATCGTTGTCGGTATTGCTTCTGCTTCCGCGCAGAGCTTTGATACCGCGATCAAGATCGGCGGAGTCACCTATGTCGCTGACATCGGCGATACCTTCACCTATACGGTTACGCTGACGAGCGATAAGCTGCTCTCTGCGGGTCAGATCGAGATCCCCGCGAACTTCACTGTTCTCAAGGGCGACACCGAGGCCGCGCTGAATGAGAATATCGAGGATACAGCGCCGATCATCGCGGATACCGCGCAGGTCGTTCGCTTCGATGCCGCTTCCAAAAAGGGTCTTGTCGGCTATGCCGTGAACTTCGCGACTGACGGCTCCTATGACTTTACTGCGGCAAAAACCGCTGTGACGATGAACTTCACGGTCCAGAAGGCGGGCACCGTCGATATGACGCCCGTCCTGCGTGAGTTTGTCGACAGCGATCTCAATGATCTGATCGACATCAACGGGAACGTCGTCAGCGGCAATGTCACTGCATCAGCTGCAGTCAACCTTGCTGTTCAGAACAATAATTCCGTCAAGGCGCCACGCATCAGCTCGTTCGGCAACACCGCGGCCGGTCTGCGCGTGAACTGGAAGGCTGTCAGCGGTGCGGGCTACTACCGTGTATTCCGACTGAACAACGGCAGATGGGCGACTGTCGGCACCGTCAATACCAATTATTTCGTCGATAAGAACGTCACCTCCGGTACGGCGTATACCTACACTGTCCGCGCGATGGACGCAAAGGCAAAATCCTTTGTCAGCGCTTATGTCACCGCCGGCTGGACCTTTACTTACATCGCTCAGCCTGCGATCAAGGGCTTTGAAAGCACGAAAGAGGGACTGAATCTGTCCTGGGACGCTGTTGACGGCGCCGCCGCTTACCGAATCTTCCGCAAGAACGGTACCAAGTGGACGACCCTCGCTGATACCGAAGGTACTTCGTATCTGGACGCTGACGTCGTTCTCGGCACTCAGTATACCTATACGATCCGCTGTCTGAACAAGAAGGGCGCTTTTGCCAGCAGCTATCATACTGCGGGCTTCTCCTCCTATTTCCTCGGCGCTCCTCAGATGAAGTCTGTCGGCAACTATTACGGCTATGTTTCCGTCCGCTGGAATGCGCTGACCGGCGCTGAAAAGTACCGCGTTTTCCGCAGGACCGCCGATACCGACTGGTATGAGATCGCGGATACCGCCGACGCATATTATAACGATCGCGTCGTCGATTCCGGCACGACCTATTTCTACACCGTCCGCTGTATCTCGGCTGACGGCACCCGCTATACCTCACCGCGTGATGAAGCCGGTATGAGCGTGCATTATATCGCGCCTCCCGTGATCAATAAGTTCAACAATACCGCCGCGGGCACGGTCATCTCATGGGCAGCTGTGGAAGGCGCTGAGAAATACCGCGTATTCCGCATGAATGCCAAGAATAAGTGGCAGACGGTCGCCGATACGACCGAGCCGACCTACACGGATACCAACGTCAAGTCCGGTACCGCTTATACCTACACCGTGCGCTGCGTATCGGCTGACGGCAAGGCGTTTACCTCCGCATACAATACAAAGGGCTGGAAGAATACCTACCTCGCGGCTCCCACAGTCACCGCTGTCGGCAATTACGTCGGTTATGTCCGCGTCAATTGGGCGAAGGTCAACGGCGCCGCTAAGTACCGCGTATTCCGCAAGACCGGTGACGGCGGCTGGCAGAAGATCGGCGATACCACCGGCTTGTACTGGAACGACAAGACCGTTGTTTCCGGTACGAACTACCGCTATACCGTGCGCTGCATCTCGGCTGACGGAAGGGCGTACACCTCGCCGTTCAACAACGGCAGAGCCATCAAGTACATCGCCGCGCCTGCGATCAGATCGCTCGCTAAGGTCAGCGGCGGCGTAAAGCTGACCTGGACTAAGTCCAACGGCGCCGCAAAGTACCGCATCTTCCGCAAGGTTGGCTCCGGCAGCTGGGCGAAGCTCGCCGATACCACTGCGCTGACCTGGACTGACAAGACCGTCAGAAGCGGCTACAAGTACAGCTACACCGTGCGCTGTATCACTGCCGACGGCAAGGCATTCACCTCTGCCTACAACACCACCGGCAAGTCGATCACCTACTGATCTGTTCCGATCAACCGTACTCCGGGGCGGCTTTCAGCTGCCCCGGTTTTTTTGTCTTTCCCGTATTTGGTAACAAATTGTAATTATTTGTCCATTGTTTACAATTTGTTTATTGAAAACATTACACGGTTGTATTATAATAACTACAAATACTGTACCAGTATATTATCTGAAAGGACGATTCCCAATGAAGAAGATTTTATCATTACTCTGTGTACTCGCAGTTACCGTCGGAATTATCGCAGTCGGTGTTGTCAGCGTTTCTGCAGACGTTCCCGCTACCGTAGCGAACGTCAAGACCGGCGATAAGGTCAAGTATGTTCTTGAGCTCGGGGGCATCGAGAATCCCGTTATCGCTTTTGATTTTTCCGTATACTACGACAGCTCTGTCCTGCAGGTAGAATCCGTATCGGATTATACGAACAGCACTAACCCGGAAGATCTGCAATATGTCGTCAACACCGACCTTAACAACGAAGTCCGCGGCAACTTTGCCAACGCGACAAGAGGCATCAATTTTGACAAACAGCGCAACTTCCTGACGGTCAACTTCACAGCGAAAAAGGACGGAGAGACCCATATCTCCTACTTTATCCGCGATATGATCGATTCGACATATGATAAGGACAACACGGATCAGATCTCGATCTATCAGTTCACCTGCACCCTTACCGTGAACGATCAGGAGGTCGTCAGCGACGCGATGCCCGAGCTGGACGTTGAGGCAAGAGGCGAGAGAGGCGGATTTGTCAACTCCCGTTCCGGTCTGAGCGCGGACGCCGATGCGGCGCTCTCCGGCGACAGCATCAAGACCAACAAAGGCGCTTCCGATGATATCAGCAAGTACGAGAATGAGAACAACGTCAACCGCTCCGCCGAGAACTACATTTCCGAAAACGGATACAGCATCGATATCAACGGCGGAAACAGCGGCGGCGGAAATAATCCCGGCAGCGACGCGGACGACGGAACCGTCAGCGTAAAGGCTTCCGAGAAGGCAGGCGACAAGAACGCCACGCAGGCGGACAAGAAAGCCTCTGAGGCGGTAAAGCAGAACGCGTCTGAAAATGAGAAGACAGACGACGCCGAGGGCAAGAGCGGCGAAAAGTCCGAAGCGAAGGCTGCAAATGCCGCGAAGAACGAGGGCGGCTCCTCTGCGACGATGTGGATCATCATTGCCGCGGTCATCGTGATCGCCGGCGGCTGCATCGGCTATGTCGTTGTCAGAAACAAGAAGGGCGGCTCTGCGAAATCCGCTGACAGCTCGGACAAGCAGGAGAACGAGGATAAGCAGGAGAACGAGGATAAGAACTGATGTCTGTTCCGTTCACAAGATCTTTGATGAAGAGGATCGCGGCGATCGCTGCCGCGGTCATGATACTGATGCTCTGCGTCCTGCCGGCGGCTGCGGCTGCCGACAGCGGCGCTCCCGCCGATACGGGCGTTCAGCTCACCTCCGCCGGCGGTGAAAGCGCGACCGAATTGCAGGAGGGGATGATTCAGGAGGACGACACGGTCATCGACCTGAACCTGACCACGACGCTGATCATCGTCGTTTGCTCCGTGCTGACGGTCGGCATCCTGGCTGTCGCCGTATTCCTCGGCAGAAGGAACCGCGGATAGAGTTTTTTTCAGGGCGAAAAACCTGCTTTTTGTCCATGGAAACAGCACCTGTTTCGATGCTTCAAAAAGGGAAAAATGATGACAGCATTTTAATAGTTGTCAATAAACTGACATCATCTTTTGTCAATAGTGCTACAAAAGAAATCTAAAAGTTTGTATACTTTTGTCGGGTGATTTGCGGAAAAGTGATTGAATTTTTAATTCTTTTGCAGTATAATAATTAATACTAAGGGGGCGTATGCCCGAAAAGTATCTGCGGCGTACCCCTGTAAGTAAAATCCAGAATCGAATACGGAGGAGATTATTATGTTCAAGAAAATTTTGAGCCTTGCTATCGCACTGATGATCGTGATGAGCATGGCTGCCATCGCTGCTTCTGCCGCTCAGGTAGAGATCAGCGAGAACGCCGCTGATACACCCGCCGAGGTCGGCGCGGAGAGCGGTGCAGAAGTCGGCGCTGACGGCGGCGCAGACACCGGTGCTGAGGGCGGCGCTGAGACCGCTGCCGGCGGCAAGGTCATCTATTTCGACACAAATTCCTGCGGTTGGAACGACGGCGAAGTCATCATTCTGTATTGCTATGATCCCAGCGGCGACGAGCCTGAGCTCATTCCTTGGGGCTCCAACAAAAAGGGCGGCATGACAAATGACGGTACCGGCATTTGCTCCTATGACTTCGAAGCGAAGGGCATCGAGCTCCAGCCCGGCAAGCAGTACAGCCTGATCTTCAACCACAACGGTCTGAAGCAGACTCACGACCTGCTCTTTGACGAATCCTGCTTCGGCGATACCGCTACTGCAGATCCTAACACCAGCATCGAGAATCCTGCCGACTCCGGCAAGAACTCCTTCGAAGCTCGTTGGAAGAGCGGCAACCTCGGCCCCGCGAAGTGCATCACCTCTCTGGGTCACGTAGTCGGCGAAGTGATCCCGGCTTACACCACCGCTTACGGCATGTTCGTTAACTTCCTCACCAACACCGGCGACCAGGGTCTGACCAACGCTATGAACTATGCTGATGGCAAGTCCGTACAGCAGGTTCTGGATGAGACCGCAGCAGCTCTGGGCCTGTACAAGGGCGACGTAGAGAACGCTGTTAAAGAAGCAGCTGAGAAAGAACCCGCAGTCAAGGATCTCGTTTCCCAGTGGAAAGCAGCTGATTCTACCCTGTCCGACGGCAACAACGAGCAGGCTCACCAGAATCCCGACAGCGGCGTAACTGACGATAAGGGCGGCTCCGGCTCCGACACCAGCGGTTCCGGTTCCGGCAGTTCAGGCTCCGGCAGTTCGGGTTCCGGCAGCTCAAGCTCCGGCAGTTCAAGCTCAGGTTCCAGCGGTTCTTCCAGCAGCGGCAGCTCTTCCGCATCCGGAAGCGGCTCCGGCTCCAAGACCGGTCAGGAAACCACCGTTATCTTCATCATGCTCGGCGTGATGGTCGCGGCTGCAGGCGTTATCTTCTTCGCTCGCAAGAAGGATCGCGCTTGATCGGTACATACTGACTGATTAATCAACAACAAATCAAGGCTCCACCTTCGGGTGGGGCCTTTTTCCTTTGGATGGGGCTTTTTTGTACGGAATGAATTGAAGAAAAAGAATCACGACGGGAGGAGCTCGACCTCAACCGATTCCCATATCGCACTGCATGGGCGCATCCGGGAAGCATGGAGGGTGACGGCATTGTTATCGTCACCGTATGACGGTATTTTTATCGGCATATCGACACCGCATGATCGTATTTTTATCGTCACAAGACGACGGCATTTTCGGCGTCAGATCATCACGGCAGGCGGCTGACCTTGCCGTACCGTCAAAAATGTGATGTGCAGAATATGCGGCAAGCTGTTTTGCGATCTCTGTGACGTACCGAAAGCTAATAGAGACATACAGCTGTTTTGCGATCTCTGTGACGTACCGAAAGCTAATAGAGACATACCTGAATGCGATAAGATGTAAGTCCGTTCTATGAAGCAGAGCGGCGGTAACTCCCGCCTGCGGAAACTGCCATCGTATATGACCGATGCAGGAGCGTTTCATCTTCATCACGCGGTTTGATGACGGATGACGGTATTTTTATCGTCACCGTATGACGGTATTTTCAGCGTCACCGTATGGTATTTTTATCGTCACCGTATGACGGTATTTTCAGCGTCACCTTATGACGGTATTGTTATCGTCATATCGTCACCGCGTGATCGTATTTTTATCGTCACAAGACGACGGCATTTTCGGCGTCAGATCATCACGGCAGGCGGCTGACCTTGCCGCACCGTCAAAAAAGGGTACCGACATTTCTGCCGATACCCTTTCAATGATTCTATGCTGTTGTGATCAGGTGCGATCCTTCTTGCGAGCGAAGAGGATAACGCCTGCCGCCGCGGCCATCACGCCGAGCATGATGAAGATGACGGTGGTTTCCTGACCGGTCTTGGAGCCGGAGCCGCTTCCGGATGCGGAAGAACTGCCGCTGCCGGAAGAACCGCCGGAACCTGAGCTTGAACTGCCGGAGCTTGAGCTGCCGGAACCCGAACTGCCGGAGCCTGAACTGCCGGAGCCTGAGCTGCCGGAGCCTGAGCCGGAGTCGCCGCCGGTAGCGCCGCCGTCATTGCCGCCGTCGCCGGTGGTGTGAGCGCCTTCATTCTCGCCGTCGGGCAGGCTGGATGCGCTTGCGTTCCAATCCTTGCTCCAGTCCTTGGTCTCGGTTCCGCCCGCGGTGGTGGTACCGGTGGTAGCCGCCTCTGCGATCGCGTTCTTGACGTCGCCCTTCTGCAGTCCGAGGTCAGCCGCGGTCTCATCGATGATCTGCTGAGCGCTCTTGCCGTCGGAGTAGTTCAGCGCGTTGGCAAGGCTCTTAGCGCCGCTGTTCGCAAGGAAATCCACGAACATCTTATAAGGAGAGGTGTAGGAGGGAACGACGTCGCCGACGATGTGACCCAGAGAGGTGATCGCCTTCTTGGTGCCGAGACGACCGCTCTTCCAGTGAACTACGGTAGACTTCTTGTTGGAATCGTCGGTGTTCTCCAGGAACTGATCCGCTGTACATACGGCGGTATCGCCGAAGCAGGCGGAATCCATCAGCAGGTCGCAGGTCTGGATACCGGTATCCGCGTTGAAGATGATCGCGTACTGCTTGGACGGATCGATCTCGATTCCCTTCGCAGCGAAATCATAGGACCAGATATTGTTGCCTTCGTCGGTCATGCCGCCCTTTTTGCGGGAACCCCAGTCGATCTGGATGTCGCCGGTCTCGGGCATATAGCAGTAGACCATGATGATGCTGTAGCCGCCCCAGCCGGAAGTGCCGGCGTCAAAATAGATCTTGGAACCGGAATCGCCGGTGTCCGCGCCGCCTTCTGCGCCGGTGTCGGCACCGCCGTCAGCACCTACTTCTGCACCGCTCTCCGCGCCGACCTCGGCGGGTGTATCAGCGGCGTTTTCGCTGATCTCTACCTGCGCGGCAGAAGCAGCGACTGCTGCCATGCTCATCACGATCATCAGCGCGACGACAAGGCTTAAAACTTTCTTGAACATGTCAATCTCCTCCGTTATTGATTTGGTTATTATCGATACGCCGCCTGAAATGGGACATACCTCTAATTACGTATTATTATACTATATCCCGCCGGATTTTTCAATATCTATTTTCGGATTTCGAAAAATAGTATAACAAAAAAATCATGCCACCAGATGTTGTGCTTGCGGTCGCGGGGCGATCGCTCAGAGTCCGGGGTCAGCGCATCCTCCGCCGCGGCGGAAGGGCGCATGCACTCCCGATTTTTCGACTGCGATCCCCGGATCCCTATCCCCGGATCGCGATCCCTCACTGCCTGTGATAAACCTCCGGGCAGACCTCGTTGATCTTGTCGCGGAGGATCAGAAAATCACGGAACGCGCCTTCCGTCTGGCTGGGATTGCGCAGCAGCGCGGCGGGGTGGAGCATCGGCATCATCCATACGCCCTTGCGCTCGATCCATTCGCCGTGCTCGCGGGTGATGCGCAGGTCGGGCTTGATCAGCTTCATGCCTGCGATCCTGCCGAGGGTGACGATGATCTTCGGGCGGATGCGGCGGGTCTGTTCGCGCAGATAGCCGATACAGCTTTCCTGCTCATCGTCCTGCGGGTCGCGGTTCATCGGGGGACGGCATTTGACGATGTTGGTGATGTACACGTTCGTTTTGCGGTCGAGATCGACGGCAAACAGCATTTTGTCCAGAAGCTGTCCGGCTCTTCCGACGAACGGCTCGCCCTGCAGATCCTCCTGCTCGCCCGGTCCCTCGCCGATAAACATGACCTTTGCCTGCGGATCGCCGACGCCGAATACGACGTTGTGCCGCTTTTCACACAGGCGGCATGCGGTACAGCTCTTACATTGTTGTTCCAGTTCGGTCCATGAGGTCAAATTCTTCACCTTAATTCTAATAATGTGTTGCAATCGGATGGCGATTGTTGTAGAATAAAGCTACGCTAAGGGCGCTGTATCGTGCGGCGCCGCTGAAATAATAATTGATGAAGGTGGTTATACTATGAAAGCAATTATGGTTGAAACCTCGGCGCATCATCTGCATGTGACCGCCGAGACCTTTGCGACTCTTTACGGTGAGGGCGCTGCCCTGACCAACAAAAAGGATCTCTCTCAGCCCGGACAGTTCGCCTGTGCGGAAAAGGTGACCGTTGTCGGCGCCAAGGGTGAGATCACCATGTCCATCCTCGGACCGTTCCGTCCGGAGGATCAGGTCGAGATCTCCATGACCGAGACCCGCAAGCTGGGCGTACAGGGCTTCATCCGTGAGTCCGGCGACCTTGCAGGCACTCCGGGATGTATCCTCAGAGGACCCAAGGGCGAGGTCGAGATCGATCACGGCGTGATCGTGGCTCAGCGTCATGTCCACATGACTCCCGAATCCGCTGCCGAGTACGGCGTTGAGGATAAGGAGATCGTCAAGATCGCTGTCGGCGACAACGGCAGAAAGCTGGTCTTTGACGACGTGATCGTCCGTGTTTCCCCGAAGTACGCCCCCGCAGTCCATCTCGATACCGATGAGGCGAACGCGGCAGGTCTGATGGGCACGACCGACGGCTATATCATCAAATAAGCAAAAGCACGACAGAAAGCTCCTTCGGAAGAAGGGGCTTTTTTGTTATAGGCTGTGTTGATTGTCGTGTCATTCCGAGGGATAAACATCTGCGGAATCCTCAAAAAGGGACGAAATGTCGGCGAGATCCGGATAAGAGAGGCGCCTCATTGCGGGATCGCCAAGCCCCTGAAGGGACCGGCAATGACGCCGGATCTTTCGCGGCGAATGAATCAGTGTATGGCTAACCGATATATGTCAAGCGGTCAAAGTCCAACGATGCGGTGTTTTTTGCGGGATCCGCGAGCGGTAATTTTCCTTTGGAGAAAAATACAACATCGCCGAGAGGCACGCTGACATAGTGCCGCCCCTGTGAGACGGGCTCGCAGGTGATCTCGCCTGCCGACATGCGGATGAGGTTCATGTCCTCGGGCAGGTAGATGTTCCTGCCGCCCGCGTTTTGCGTATAGACCGGCGCGATCATCAGCCTGTCGCCGACCATCAGCTGATCGGCGATCTCACGCGCGGCGGGATCGTCCTCGTAATCGAAGCTCAGCGGACGGAAGTACATTTCGTCGTTTTCGGCGGCCTTCAGGAATTCGCCGTACAGATAGGGGATCAGGCGGTAGCGCAGCTCGATGATGTGGCGGAACGCCTCGGTATCGCCGAAGGCGGTCGCCTCCTGACTGCGGTTGCCGATGGCGCAGTGGTTGCGCATCAGCGGCGTGAATATCGCAAAGCTCAGCCAGCGCAGGAGCAGATCACGGGTGCAGGCGCCGTTGAAGCCGCCGATGTCCGACCCGGTATACAGAAAGCCGCACATGTTCAGCCCGGGCATTTGCTGGAGGCTCTGCAGGATGTGGCTCCACCAGCTGTGGTTGTCGCCCGTCCAGATACCGCCCGAGCGGTGTGCGCCGATGTAGGACGCGCGGGAGAACAGCAGGGTCGGCTCGTCGGGACGCAGCTTTTTAAGGGCATTCATCGCGCTTTCTGTCATTTTATAGCCGTAGAGATTGTGGACGTCGCTGTGGACAAAGCGTCCCTCGGGGGCGTTGTGGAAGAAGCTCTCATAGTCCTTCTGTGAATTGGAAAGGCGGGTGAATACGTCCCGCGCGGAGAAGTAGGACAGCGCGTCGAGAGTCTTGCCCTCATAGCCTTTGATATCGTGAAAGGCGGCGCTGAGGGCTTTTTCGCTGTAGAACAGCGCCGGCTCGTTCATGTCGTTCCAGAAGCCGTCGATGCCGGCGTCGGTCAGGACCCTGTATTTTTCGCCGAACCACGCGGACGCCTCGGGATCCAGAAAATCGGGCAGACAGCTCATGCCCGGCCATACGCCGACCACATAGTCCTCGCCGTTTTCATCGGTGCAGAAAAAGCCCTTTTCATGCCCCTCGTCATAGACAGAGTAACCCTCCTCGCGCTTGACGGCGGCGTCGATGATCGGGATCAGGTGGAAGCCGCGGCTGCGCATGCGCTTGACAAAGCCCTCAAAATCGGGATAACGCTCGCGGTTGACGGTGAAATCCTTGAAGCTGTCCATGTAGTCGATGTCCAGGTAGATCATGTCCAGCGGGATGCCCGCCTTTTCGTGATTGTCGGCGACGGCGGTGATATCCTGCTCGGTGACATAGCCCCAGCGGCTCTGTCCGTAGCCGAACGCGAACAGCGGCGGGATGTAGCTTTTGCCGATCAGGGAGCGGAATTCGCGGACGATGTCCTTGAGGGATCCGCCCGTGATGATGTAGACGTCGAGATTCATTTTCCCGGGCGTGACGGTCAGCAGGGAGGGATCGGAATAGCCGACGTCAAAGGTGATGCGGGTCGGATAGTCGAAAAATACACCGAAACGGTCGGCGCCGTCGATCAGCAGGAAATTGTGCGCGCCGTAGAGCGAGCGCTTGTCCTCGGTGTGGAAGGGATCGTCGCTGCACCAGCCCTCATAGATCCATCCGCGCTTGTTGATGCCGCGGACGGACTCGCCCAGCCCGTAGACGCAGGCGTCGTCGGACATCCTGTAGGAAAAAACGCCGTCCTCCAGCGAAAAATAGGGCAGAGGCGCGTCGGTAACGGGGATATCGCGCACGACAGCGCCCGTGCGGAGCTTCGGAGAATAGCTGTACTTTTGTAACATATAGGTCACCGCCTTGATTTTTTTGATAATTGATGTATAATGTTAAGGTAATTATATCATTGTTTGAGAACGGTGACAATAGACTCGGAGGCAATTATGGGCAATAAAGTTGTGATTACCGCGGACATTTCCTGTGACCTGAATAAACCGCTGGAGGAACGCTACGGCGTGACTGTCATCCCCATGCACATCGTGATCGGCGGCAAAAGCTATGAGGACTGGGTAAATATCACTCCCGAGGAGCTGTACGAGCGCTTCTATGAGACCAAGGAGCTGCCGCATACCACGGCGGTCAGCGTCGGCGAGTATATCGAGTTCTTCCGTCCCTTCGTCGACGACGGGTGCGATATCGTGCATATCAGCCTCGGCTCCAAGCTCAGCGTGACCCACCAGAGCAGCAAGCTCGCGGCGGCGGAATTTCCCGGCAGGGTTTTTTCCGTGGACTCCAACAGCCTGTCGTCCGGCTCGGGACTGCTTGTCATCAAGGCGGCTGAAATGCGCGACGCGGGACTGTCGGCAAAGGAGATCTATGAGAACCTCAACGGTATGCTCCGGAAATCGCACGCCTCGTTCGTCATCGAACGGCTCGACTTTCTGCATGCGGGCGGCCGCTGCTCTACCATCGCCATGCTGGGCGCGAACGCACTCGGTCTGCGTCCCTCGATCGAGGTACAGAACGACAACGGCGGCGCGATGGTCGTCGGCAAGAAGTACCGCGGCAAATACGGCAAGGTGCTGCTCCAATATATGGAGGATACCCTGAAAAAATACGATGATATCGACACCGACCGCGTGTTCATCACGCATGCAGGCGCGGATCAGGAATATGTGGACGCGGTCTACGCGGCGCTCAAGGCAAAGGGCATCTTCAAGGAGATCCACGTCACCCGCGCGTCGTGTACGATCTCCAGCCACTGCGGGCCGAATACCCTCGGCGTGCTGTTCATGACAAAATAACGACCGATCGGGGATGACTGCTGTGACAAAACGATTGCTCGCGCTGCTGTGTGCGCTGACACTCCTGCTCTCGCTCGCTGCGTGCGGTGAAGGCAAGGAAGAAGAAAAGAAGGACGATACATCCTCCGGGACGGAGGAGGTCACGCCGGAGGAGGTCTTTGACAAGGCGTTCGAGGCGGATAAGAACTATGATATCGACGCGATGGCTGAGGTGGAGTATTCCATCAACTTCGGCAAATCGATCGACAAGACCGAGCGCGTCGCCAAAATGAAGGAAAGCATCGAACAGCTGGATCAGGACAAGCTGGCGCAGTATAAGGAACAGCTCAAGGACGCGTCCTATACCATCGTTGACAAAACGGCGCTGACCGAGGAGGAGATGAAAAGCCGCATCGCTCAGCTCGAGCCGCAGTATAAGGATACCGATAAGATCACCGGGATCATCAAGATGACCTATGAGGTGGACTTGGGAGGAAGCACCGGCGAGCCCAGACAGGACGCCGTGGAAATGATCCGTGTCGGCGACACATGGTACTGCTACATGGGAGAGAACACCTGGGGCAGCTGAACGGCAGAAGAATGAGGAGAGGCAGGCGCCTCTCCTTTTTTGTCGGCAGATGACAAAAATGATAATTCTATTTTGGAAAATAATACTTGACGGACGGCTTTTTTTCATGTATGATAGAGCTGTGTCAAGGCATGCAATGATGATGTTATGCGCACAATTCAATGAAATGAGGTTATGATTATGTCAAAATTCTGCCAGAATTGCGGAAACATGCTTGAGGATAACGCTGCTTTCTGTGACAAGTGCGGCAAGCCCTTTGAGGCTCCCGAGGTACCTGCGGCTGCAGCTGCTCCCGAGGCTCCCCAGTATCAGGCTCCCCAGTATGAGGCTCCCCAGTATGAGGCTCCCCAGTATCAGGCGCCCCAGTATGAGGCTCCCCAGTACGGCGCTCAGCCTGTCGGTACTGTCGTTGCCCAGAAGAAGAATCCTCTTGCGGGCGTTCTGAAATTCATCAAGGAAAAGAAGATCTTTGTGATCGGCGGCGCCGCTGTGCTGGTGCTGATCATCGTTCTGATCATCATTCTCAGCTCCTGCGGAGCCAACAGCCCCGAGGGCGCGATCAAGAAGGCAGTCGACAGCGCGAAGAATCTGGATATCCGCGGTGCGGCTTCCGTCAGCTATGAAATGAACTTCGACAAGGATAAGAACTTTGACGAAGAGGTCAAGAAGCAGGAAGAGCAGATCAAGCAGCTCGGCTCTATGGTCGACATGTATAAGCAGATGCTCAAGAACGCTTCCATCAAGGTCACCAAGGATGAGGCAGTCACTGCAGACGAGATGAAGAGCTATCAGGAAAGCTGGGCTTCCTCCTACAAGGATACCGATAAGATCAGCGAGATCCATAAGGTCGAATACGAGGTCTCCGGCGTCATGGGCCAGACCTCGAACGGCTCCTGCCTGGCGGTCAAGGTCGGCGGCAAGTGGTATCTGAAGGAATTCAGCGGCGTAGGCGGCTTCTGATCCATTCCGTAACAAGAATCATACAGGACCGGTCGGTTTCCCCCGACCGGTTTTTCTTTTGCGCCGTGCGTTTTTCGTTGACAGGCGGGGATAAATAAGGTATGATAATCAAAGAAACTGCGGAGGTGACTTATGGCAAAGAAGTGTCGGTATTGCGGAGCGATCTCCAAGGAGACCGCGACCGTCTGCAAAAAATGCAAAAAGCCCCTGCTCAGCGAAGAAACACCCCCGCCCTCCCTGAATGTGCGCAAAAAATCCGTGATGCAGCGCTCCAAGGCGATGTTCATCGACGTCGCCCACAGCTTCAGGGGCAAGGAGTTCCTGATCTCCGCCATCGCGGCGGTCGTGGGGATCATCCTGCTGATCCTGCTGCTCGGCGGGTTCGGCAAGTAGCGCAGACCCGGAAAAAAGATCATCTGAGGTGCGATATGGACAGGATATGTACCAAGTGCGGCAATCCGATCGATGAGGGCGACAGCTTCTGCGACGCCTGCGGCACAAAATATGAGGCGCCGAAGGCTCCGTCCGGCGAACCGGAAAAGGCCGCAAAGCCCGAAAAACAGGTAAAGCCGGAAAAACAGACAAAGCCCGAAAAGCAGGCAAAACCCGATGCACAGGAGAAGCCGGAAAAGCAGACAAAACAGCAGACGAACGCCGACAAAGCGCTCGTTGGGTTTGTCGCGAAACATAAAAAGCGGCTGATCGCTGCGGCGGTCGCGGCGGTCGTATTATTGGCGGCGGTGCTGATCGTGCGGTCGATGGCGGCGAATACGCCCGAGGGCGCATTGAGAGAAGCCGTGGACTGCCGTCTGTCGGGCAGCGTCGACGGCGCGGCGGCGATCGACTTTGACGCCAACTTCAGCAAGACCGAAGCAAAGGCCGACGCCGTACAGCGGATGAAGGGGAACGCGGATCTGACAAAAAACCGCGGCGATTCCGTGAAGCTGCATATCACCGCCGAGTCACGGCTCGTCGATGACGAAAAGACACAGAACAAAGCCCTGACGAACCGCGTCAATGAATTGAAGGAAAGCTATTCCGTCAGCGGCGATATCCGCGATATCCGCAATCTCAGCTATGAGCTGGTCGAGGGCGACAGCGTCAGATCGGCAGGCACCGCCGAGGCGATCAAGGTGGGCGGCAAGTGGTATATCCGCGGCGTCGCGCAGTCCGCGCTGACATTCTGATTGAAGTTACGATAGAAAGAGGCTGAATTATGGCAAGAATCTGTCCCAAATGCGGCAACAAACTGAAAGAGAAATCCACCTTCTGCGGAAAATGCGGCAGCAAGTGGATCGAACCCGATCAGCAGAAGAACAGCCCCGAGGTCAAACAGCAGACCAAGACGGCAGAGAATGAAGCGCTGGGCTTTATCAAGGATAAGAAAAAGTGGTTCATCGGCATCGGCGCCGCGCTTCTGGCGGTGGTGCTGCTGCTCATGATCATCAACCCCGCAAACAGCCCGGAGTCGGTTTTCAACCGCTATCTCGACTGTCTGCGCTCCCGGAACAGCGACGCCTTCCGCGCAGCATCCTATGAGGCGAATTTCGCAAAGGATACGTCGGCGGACAACGTTGTCGCCTCCTATGAAGCGCGGTTCTCCTCCGCAGACACCAGCTACAAGAGCGGCGGCAGGGTGAATCTGCTCACCGGCAAATCGATCCGCATCACCAAGGCGGAGACCCCGACGCAGGCGGAGATCGCCTCCCGCGTACAACAGCTGGATGAAAGATACCGCAACGCGTACCGTGTCACGGATATCCGCAATATCACCTTTGAGATCAAGCAGGGCGAGATTAAATCAACGGGTACGGCGGAGATGATCTGCGTCACCGGTAAGTGGTATATCGGCGATGTGACGGGGATCTGAGAAAAATCGACGCATCATGTGACCGGTCGGCAGCAGCCGGCCGGTTCTTTTATGATATGACAGTTTTTTAATCATTCTGCAGAAGAAAATAAAACACCGCTGCAGGGGGTATGATAAAAGCGTATTTCCTGCGCCGGAGGCAAATGGACAAATGGAAAAGAACAAGAAAAACAAGAAGAAAACAGCGATCATCATCATCACCGTCACGGCGGTGGTGCTGGCGCTCGGCGCGGCAGTCGCCGCCATCGGCTTTCTGTATCATCAGTATCTGTATGACAGCACCGGCTCCGATACGTATGTCAGCGAGGGCGTCTATGTCAACGACGTCGATCTCGGCGGCATGACGCTGGATGAGGCGCAGCGGGCGATGGCAGGTATCGAGCGGAAGCTGGCGTCGCAGGTCAAGGTGGATATCAAGGTCGGCGACACCAACTATCACCTGACAAAGGTGGATTTTCCGTGCAGCTTCAACACCGACGAGGTGTTTGAGCAGGTCAAGGCATTTTCCGCCGAAAAGGGCTTTGATAAAGAGGAACAGCACTACGAGATCACGATGCAGACCGACACCTCCGGCATCGAGTCGATCGCGAAGAGCTTCGAGGAGGAGCTCTATGTCGCGCCCGTGGACGCAAAGGTGAAGGCCTTTGACCCGGACGCGGACGATATGTTCACCTATCGGAAGGAAAAGGCGGGCAGAAAGCTGGACACCCGGGATCTGATCGACAAGCTCAGCGGGATCTTTGAGAACGGCGGCCTGTCCGGCAGCGTCGAGGTGAAGATCGACGAGATCGAGCCGTCGATGACCGTCGATTACCTGCAGGATCATATCGTAAAGCTGGCGTCGTTTTCCACGACGTCGACCAACAACGCGAACGGCAACGAAAATATGCGGATCTCCCTCAACGCCTGCAGCGGCTCGATCATCGATCCGGGCGAGGTGTGGTCCTTCAACGACTGTACCGGCGACTCGAATCTGGAGTCGAACGGCTACAAGCCCGCCGGCGTGATCGTCGAGGGCCGCAGTGAGACCGGCGTCGGCGGCGGTATCTGCCAGTCATCCACCACCATCTACAACGCGGGACTGCTCAGCGGGATGGAGGTCGTGGAACGGTACTGTCACTACTACAAATCCACCTATGTCGACGCAGGGCGCGACGCGACCATCGATTACGGCAACCTGGATCTCAAGCTCGGCAACCCCTTTGACTATCAGCTCTTCATGAAGTGCTGGATGAAGGACACCAAGCTCACCTGTGAGATCTACGGCCTGCAGAATCCCGATTTCGATCAGATCAAGATCTCGACGTCCGATCCCGAGAACAAGGGAAAATCCTATACCGTCGAGGCGTGGCGCACCTATTATCTGGGCGGCGAAAAGCAGTGGACGGAGGATCTGCCCGAGTCCACCTACTATACCTCCGCGCCGTAACACCGATGAAAAAACTCCCCTTTGCAGCTGTGCAAAGGGGAGTTCGTGTCGTAATGATGATTGCTGACGGGTGGGTCACCAGAGCGAGGATACGGCGCCCAGGGAGGTCTCGACCGCCTCGTCGGAGATGTTGCAGTTCAGGCGGAACATCGGCGTGTGCTCGATCAGCCGGCTGAGCATATCCAGCAGGGCGGAGGTGTCGTTTTTGCCGCTCGGGATGACGGTCTGCTGCATCAGCAGGGTCAGAGCGGTGAAGCCGTCGATCTTTTCCACGGAATTCTCCGGCGCCTGGGCAAGGAAGAAGATCGCGCCGATGGGAGCGCTGATGTTCGCGCCGCGTCCGTGCTTTCCGCGCCACGGTGTGCCGTAGATGACAAAGCCGTCCTCTTTTTCACGCACGAGCGGCTTGTCGTCGTTGATCATTTCGACCTCGTCGCCGAAATGCTCCTTCCACAGGGACGCATGGGTGCTTTTGCCGGTGCCCGACGGCGCGGTGAAGATGATCGCCTTTCCGCGGTATTTCAAGCAGGAGCAGTGCAGGAAAAATCCGCCGCGGCGGATGATATGGTCGCAGAGCACGCGGAGTATGGCGACGGACTCGCACAGCGCCTCGCTCATGGGATAGCCGTGGATCCGGACGTTCAGCTCCTGCTCATAGGCGATCATGTCGTCCGTGACCGTCACGGCAAGCTCATAGTCGCTGTCGTTTACGGCGTAATCCGCCAGATATTCCTTTGTGTAGTCAAAGCGGGGCGCAACGGCAATATTCATGTCCGCGATCCGATATACTTGCATAGGCTGACTCCTTCGGGATGATTTGTTTCATCCTCTATTGTACCATAAGATCGGATAATTGCAACCGTTAATCGAGAATCGTTAGGGCAGAATCGGTCGAATTTCCCGAAAAACAAATTAAAATATTGTCACCAAAATGTTGCATGGTTTTTGTTGACACCACAAGATATTGTTGCTATACTGGAAAACGTCACCTATATATTGATTTACAAATGCAGAAACCGAAAGGATAGAGAGAATGAAGATCATCAAACGCAACGGTTCGGAGGAAACCTTTAACCCGAACAAAATCGTGCAGGCGGTCCGCAAGGCGGATAACGCCAACCCCAACGGCAGAAGCCTGACCGACGAGCAGATCAACGGCATCGCCGTCACCATCCGCAATATGGGCGAGTGCGTCTCGCGTGCGCTGAGCGTCGAGGAGATCCAGGAGCTGGTCGAGACCGAGCTGATGAAGCTGGGCGCGTATGAGACCGCAAAGCTGTATATCCGCTATCGCTATACCCGCTCGCTGGCGCGTACCGCCAACACCACCGACAACCGCATCCTGACCCTCATCGAATGCAACAACGAGGAGGTCAAGCAGGAGAATTCCAATAAGAACCCGACCGTCAACTCCGTCCAGCGCGACTATATGGCGGGCGAGGTCAGCAGGGATCTGACCAAGCGCATCCTGCTGCCGGAGGACATCGTGCAGGCGCACGAGGAGGGCATCATCCATTTTCATGACGCGGACTACTTTGCCCAGCATATGCACAACTGCGATCTCGTCAATCTGGAGGATATGCTGCAGAACGGCACCGTGATCAGCGGCACGATGATCGAAAAGCCCCACAGCTTTTCCACCGCGTGCAATATCGCGACCCAGATCATCGCGCAGGTCGCCTCCAATCAGTACGGCGGCCAGTCGATCTCGCTGACCCACCTTGCGCCGTTCGTACAGGTATCGCGCCAAAAGATCACCAAGCTGGTGCTCAGGGAATTCGATGAGCTGGGCGTCGTCCCCACCGGGGAAAAGGTCGAGTCCATCGTCGAGCGCAGGGTCCGCGAGGAGATCAACCGCGGCGTGCAGACCATCCAGTATCAGGTCGTCACCCTGCTGACCACCAACGGTCAGGCGCCGTTCATCACCGTGTTCATGTATCTGGGCGAGGCGCGGAATGAACAGGAGAAAAAGGATCTTGCGATCATCATCGAGGAGACCCTCAAACAGCGCATCCAAGGCGTCAAAAACGAAAAGGGCGTGTATATCACCCCCGCGTTCCCGAAGCTGATCTATGTGCTTGAGGAGCAGAACATCCATGAGGACAGCCCGTATTATTACCTGACGGAGCTTGCCGCGAGATGTACCGCCAAGCGCATGGTGCCGGACTATATCTCCGAAAAGAAGATGCTGGAGCTGAAAATCGACAAAAACGGCGAGGGCCACTGCTACACCTGTATGGGCTGCCGCAGCTTCCTCACCCCGTATGTGGACGAAAACGGTCAGCCGAAGTATTACGGACGCTTCAATCAGGGCGTCGTGACCGTGAATCTGCCGGATATCGCGCTGAGCTCAGGCGGCGATTTCGATCGCTTCTGGGAGATCTTTGACGAGCGCATGGAGCTGTGCCACCGCGCCCTGATGTGCCGTCACAACCGCCTCAAGGGCACCCTGTCCGACGCCGCTCCGATCCTGTGGCAGTACGGCGCGCTCGCCAGACTGCAGAAGGGCGAGACCATCGACAAGCTGCTGTACGGCGGCTACAGCACCATCTCGCTGGGCTTTGCGGGACTGTATGAATGCGTCAGATACATGACCGGCAAAAGCCATACCGATCCCGAGGGAGAGCCGTTCGCGCTGGAGGTCATGCAGAGGCTGAACGCCGCCTGCAAGGGCTGGAAGGAACAGCACCGCATCGATTTCTCGCTGTACGGCACACCGCTGGAAAGCACCACCTATAAATTCGCGAAATGCCTGCAGAAGCGCTTCGGCGTGATCGAGGGCATCACCGACAAGGGCTATATCACCAACTCGTACCATGTCCACGTCACCGAAAAGATCGACGCGTTCACCAAGCTGAAATTCGAATCGAAGTTCCAGGCGCTGTCGCCCGGCGGCGCGATCAGCTATGTCGAGGTTCCGGATATGCAGGACAATATCCCCGCCGTCCTGCAGGTGATGAAGTTCATCTATGACAACATCATGTACGCCGAGCTGAACACCAAGAGCGATTACTGTCAGGTGTGCGGCTACGACGGCGAGATACAGGTCGTCGAGGACGACGGCAAGCTGGTCTGGGAATGCCCCAACTGCGGCAACCGCGACCAGGATAAAATGAACGTCGCCCGCCGTACCTGCGGCTATATCGGCACCCAGTACTGGAACCAGGGAAGAACTCAGGAGATCAAAGAACGCGTCCTGCATTTGTAAGCTGTTATGAATTACGCAAATATCAAGTATTATGATATCGCCGACGGCGAGGGCGTCCGCACGACGCTCTTCGTCAGCGGATGCACCAACCGGTGCAGGGGCTGCTTCCAGCCGCAGACATGGGATTTTCACTACGGCGAACCGTTCACACGCGAGGTGGAGGATCAGCTTCTCGAAAGCCTTGCGCCGTCCTATGTCAACGGGCTGACCCTGCTGGGCGGCGAGCCGTTCGAGCCGTCCAATCAGGCGGCGCTCCTGCCGTTTCTCAGGCGGGTGAGGGAGCGGTTTCCGGAGAAGGACATCTGGGCGTTCACCGGCTTTGTATATGACCGCGACCTTGTCCTCGGCGGCAGAAAGTATACCGGCTTCACCGACGAAATGCTGTCGATGATCGACATCCTGGTCGACGGGCCGTTCGTGGAGGAGCGCAGGGATATCACCCTGCAATTCCGCGGCAGCAGCAATCAGCGGGTCATCGATCTGAAGAAGACCCGCCAAAGCGGAGAGATCGTGATCTGGGAAAAGCTCAGAAAATAAGAAAAGCAACCTGCGAAGGTTGCTTTTTTTGATGGAGGGATCCTGTCACAGCACCGTGCACTGCAGGACGGCGGCGACCGCGATCGCCGCGGCGTCCGCGATCAGGCAGACCCTTGCGGGTACACGCTCTATCAGCCCGCACAGCTTTCTCAGCGGCAGGGTGAAAACGGACAGCGATAATACCAGCGCCAGCGCGGCTGCCGCGACCAGCATCAGGTATTTCCACAGCGGATCGCCGAGCGGCATGAACATATCCATGATGCCCCAGTACCAGAGCAGCAGGACGATCGGATAATGCCAGAAGTACACCCCGAGGGTGTTGCGTCCCATGCGGGTCAGGACGGGGAACTTGCGGTTGGGAACGCACGCGAGCACGGAAATGATCAGCACGGCGGAAATGCCGCAGCACAGCAGGCGGTGATAGAAGGTACAGCCCTCGATCGAGACCGCCGCGTACGGATACTGACCGGTGAACAGCATGCGCAGGGGATAGATGACGTCGCGCTCCTGGAAGCACAGCACGAAGTAGATGAAGATGAACGCGATGCCCGCCAGCTTGACGTTCAGCCGGTGGGTGAAGCGGCGCACCTTGATCGGCGTCAGATAATAGCCCGCCACGTAGAAGGGCAGGAATACCAGATACCGCATCAGATACAGAAAATCGCCCAGCGGCAGGAATCCCGCGGCAACGCTGATGATGACCGACGCCGCCAGCATGACGTAGCGGTTCACCTTTTGCAGGGCGAACATCGTCAGCATATATCCGGCCGCGACGAACAGGTACCATTCCATGCCCGACCCGCCGAACAGATCCAGCCGCACATCGTCGCCGTCCAGGATGCGGACGAAGTAGATCAGCAGCTTGAGCATCAGTCCGAGCAGCAGATAGGCGGTGATCTTTTTCACGTCGGGTCTGTGCTTTTTGTCGTACTGCTTCTGGAACAGACCGCTGAGAAAAATAAACAGCGGCGCGGTGAACGAATAGCTGAATACGAACCAGCTGCGGAAGATATCGCTGTGAGAGATGAATTCGTCCGCAAAGCTGCTGATCACGACCAGGATGATCGCGAACAGCTTGACGTTATCATATTTGTAGATTCTCGGTTTGATTGTTTCCGTCATAGTTTTGCTCCCGAAAGGAATAAAATATAACTGACTAATTATACTATAGTTACATATGTGTTGTCAATGAGATTCGACCGCCGCGGTGCGAAATGACGATTGACTATCGACATGCGGCGTGATATAATAATGCTTACAAGTTGCCTGACATCAAGGTTATGGAACATTTCCTGAGTGAAAGGGACGACATCATACCTGAAGCGCCTGTCCTGCGGACAGGTGTGATTTGCGTATCTGCCGTGCCCTTTGGTACGGCTTATTTTTTTATGACGGAGGGATCTATGGATACAAGGGTCGCTGTTATCAGTATCATCGTCGAGGACGACAGCTCGACGGCAAAGCTCAACGCCCTGCTGTCGGATTTTTCGGACTATGTCATCGGTCGTATGGGCGTTCCCTACAAGGAGCGCGGCGTGCGGCTGATCAGCGTCGCGGTCGACGCGCCGCAGGACAGCATCGCCGCTCTGAGCGGAAAGATCGGGTCACTGCCCGGCGTGAGCGTCAAGACCGCGTACGCGTCCATCTGAATGCAATCGTGAAATAAGATAAAGGAGATATAAAAATGGCTGTTTACAATCCGGCGTCACTGCACGCCGAGGAATTCATCAACGACGCGGAGATCCGCGAAACGCTCGCCTATGCCGAGGCGAACAAGAACAATATGGAGCTGATCAACGAGATCCTCGAAAAAGCGCGCCCGATCCCGACCGCGACCGGCTGCCGCTGCAACGGACTGACCCACCGCGAGGCGTCCGTCCTGCTTGCCTGTGACGATCCCGCTGTGGAGAAGCGCATCTATGAGATCGCCGAGGAGATCAAGCTCGCCTTCTACGGCAACCGTATCGTCATCTTTGCGCCGCTGTACCTGTCTAACTACTGTGTCAACGGCTGCGTCTACTGCCCCTATCATCTCAAGAACAAGACCATCCCGCGCCGCAAGCTGACGCAGGAGGAGGTCAAGAAAGAGGTCATCGCGCTGCAGGATATGGGACACAAGCGTCTGGCGATCGAGAGCGGCGAGGATCCCGTCAACAACCCGATCGAGTACATTCTGGAGTGCATCAGGACTATCTACAGCATCCATCACAAGAACGGCGCGATCCGCCGCGTGAACGTCAATATCGCCGCGACCACCGTGGAGAATTACCGCAAGCTGAAGGACGCGGGCATCGGTACCTATATCCTGTTCCAGGAGACGTATCACAAGGAAAGCTACTTAAAGCTCCATCCCACAGGCCCGAAGCACGACTATGACTATCACACCGAGGCGATGGACCGCGCGATGGAGGGCGGCATCGACGACGTTGGTCTGGGCGTACTGTTCGGACTGGAGCTGTACAAATATGAGTTTGCGGGACTGCTGATGCACGCCGAGCATCTGGAGGCGGTCCACGGCGTCGGCCCGCACACCATTTCCGTCCCCCGCGTCAAGCGCGCCGACGATATCGACCCCGACGAGTTCGACGGCGGTATCTCCGACGAGACCTTTGAAAAGATCACCGCCTGCATCCGTCTGGCGGTCCCCTATACCGGCATCATCATCTCGACCCGCGAAAGCGAGGCTGTCCGCTCCAAGCTGCTCAGGCTGGGCGTTTCTCAGGTGTCCGGCGGCTCGCGTACCTCTGTCGGCGGCTATGCCGAGGAGGAGCGTCCCCACGATACCGAACAGTTTGACGTCTCCGACCAGCGCACCCTTGACGAGGTCGTCGCGTGGCTGATGGAGAACGGTCATATCCCGAGCTTCTGCACCGCGTGCTACCGCGAGGGCAGGACGGGCGACCGCTTTATGTCGCTGTGCAAGTCCGGTCAGATCCTCAACTGCTGTCATCCCAACGCGCTGATGACGCTCGCCGAGTATCTGGTGGATTACGCGTCGCCCGAAACCAAGAAGATCGGCTTTGCGGTCATCGAGCGCGAGCTGGAGAAGATCCCCAAGGAAAAGGTACGCGCGATCGCAAGACAGAACATCGAGGACATCAAAAGCTCGAACCGCCGTGATTTCAGATTCTGATCGGACGGCGTGACAGAAGGAAAAATGATCGGAGTGATCTTATGTCGCTGAACAGCATCGTTTCCGCCGAGCGTCCGCATATCGCCTTTTTCGGGCGGCGGAACGCCGGAAAATCCAGCGTCGTGAACGCTGTGACCAATCAGAAGATATCCGTGGTCTCCGATACCCTCGGCACCACGACCGACCCGGTACAGAAGGCGATGGAGCTGCTGCCGCTGGGCCCGGTGGTGATCATCGACACCCCCGGCTTTGACGACGAGGGCGCGCTGGGAGCGCTGCGTGTGGAGCGTACCCGCGAGGTACTGCGCAAGACCGACATCGCCGTTCTGGTGGTGGACGGATGCGTCGGACTGACGGACGCCGACAAGGCGCTGATCCGTGAATTCGACGAGCGCCGCCTGCCGCGGCTGATCGTGTATAACAAGTCCGATCTTGCGGGATCGGCCGTCCCGGCCGGGGACGGAGAGATCGCCGTCAGCGCCCTGACCGGAGAGGGGATAGAGGCGCTCAAGGAGCGGCTGAGCGTGATCGTCAGGGACGAGGAGAAGGAAAAGCGGATCGTCGCCGACCTGATCCGTCCGGGCGACACCGTGATCCTTGTGATCCCGATCGACGGCGCGGCGCCCAAGGGACGCATCATCCTGCCCCAGCAGCAGACGCTCCGTGAACTGCTGGATCACCACGCATCGGTGATCTGCTGTCAGCCCGAGGAGTTGCGATCCGTGCTTGCGGGACTGACGAAAAAGCCCGCGCTGGTCATCACCGACTCACAGGTGTTCGGCAGAGTCGGCAGGGATACGCCCGCCGATATCCCGATGACGAGCTTCTCCGTGCTGTTTGCCCGCTACAAGGGCAGTCTGGAAGGCCTGATGCGCGGTGCGCAGGCGCTCGGCACGCTGAAGGACGGCGATCGCGTGCTGATCTCTGAGGGCTGTACTCACCGCCGTCAGTGCGGGGATATCGGCACCGTGAAGCTCCCCGCGTGGATCGAAGGATTCAGCGGCGCAAAGCCCGTGTTCACCTTTACCAGCGGCGGCAGCTTTCCCGACGATCTGTCCGCCTATCGGCTGATCGTCCACTGCGGCGGCTGTATGCTCAACGAGAAGGAGATGCAGTTCCGTCAGCAGGCGGCAGACGCCGCGGGCGTCCCGATGGTGAACTACGGTATCGCCATCGCGAAGATGAACGGCATACTCGACAGAGCGCTGGAACCGCTTTTGCGAAAGGATTGACCCCCAAGCCCTAAATATTGTGGGTTTGTTATGAAACTGTAACTAGATATTACAAAAAAATAACTTGCTAAAACCTGCCTCAGTCTTTATAATTTCTATTGTAGAAATATAACCATCGGTTTTCAATGAGGTGAAGCTATGAAGTGTCCTTACTGCGGATTTGAAGAAAGCAAGGTTATCGATTCCCGTCCCGCGGACGAGGGTGAGCGCATCCGCCGCCGCCGCGAATGCCTGAAGTGCAGCAAGCGTTTCACGACCCATGAGGTCATCGAAACCGTGCCGATCATCGTTGTCAAGCGCGACAAGAGCCGCGAGGTGTTCGACCGCAATAAGCTGACCGCCGGTCTGCTGCGCGCGTGTGAAAAGCGTCCCGTTTCCATCGATCAGATCGAGGGCATGGTGGACAATATCGAGACCCAGCTCCAGCAGTCGCTCGACCGTGAGGTCACCTCCATGGCGATCGGCGAGCTGACCATGGAACAGCTCAAAAATGTGGACGAGGTCGCCTATGTGCGCTTTGCGTCCGTATACCGCCAGTTCAAGGACATCAATACCTTTATGGAGGAGCTCAACAAGCTGCTCAAGGAAAAGTGATCCACGCTTACTGTTTCATATAAACACAAAAATCCCGCTTCGTGATGTGAAGCGGGATTTTTTGGTGGGATTTGATTTACTGTGCCGGCGCCTGGGGAAGGGTGTAGTTCGGGCAGTTCAGGAAGGAGTCGGTGATCGGAGGCTCGCCGCCGAGATCGACCTTTGAGAGCGCGTCGTTGTCGTTGAAGGAGTAGAGGATGCTTTCGGCGCTTTGGGCGAATTTGACGGATTCGAGCTTGCTGTCCTTGCAGAAGGATTTCTTGAAGGTGTTCGCGATCTGCTCCACGTTCAGCGACGTCAGCGCGGCGCATTCGCTGAAGGACTCGATCACGTCATGGACGTTCTCGGAAAAGGTGACGGAGGTCACACCGCTTTTGTCGAAGCTGTTCTCGATCTTCTGGATCGCTCCGCTGAAGGTGACGTCCGCGAGGGCGGCGTCTGAGAGGAACGATTCGCGGATACCGTATACATAACCGGTGGTTTCGATCTTTTCAAGCGCGGAGCAGCTGCAGAAGGAGCCGACGATGTACTTGACGCTCGTCGGGAAGCTCACTTCCCTGAGCGCGGAGTTGCTGTTGAAGCTGTGATAGACGCCCTTGACGGATGCGGGCAGGGTGAGGGCTTGTACACTGCTGCTTTCGGTGAAGCAGTTTTCGATGTAGGACACGCCGTTTTCGAGGGTCAGTGAGGTCAGACGGTCGCTGCTCTGCGACTCGGAGATGACGGCGGCGACGTCCTTGCCGTCGTACTGAGCGGGAACGGTGATCTCGCCTTCCGCGTCAGCCTTGATGACGCAGACAGCGGCGTCGTCCTCCAGCTTGCGCTCGGCGGCGATAAAGTCGTATTCGGTTCCGGCGCTTTTCAGCTCGCCGACGGTGGTGAAGCTGAGGTTCTTTTCATCGACCTTCTGCTCCTTCTTTCCGCCGGAGTCCGAGCTGCCGCACGCGGCAAGCGTCAGCGTTCCGATCACCAGAATGACGGCCAATAAGACGGATAATGCTTTTTTCATGATATTCCTCCTTTTGGATGATTGACAAGCTGACGGAAGCTCCCCGACAGCAGATTTACATGAATTTGCGGCTTTCGGCGACCGCCATCTGATCACAGCGCTCGTTCTCGGGATGACCGGCGTGACCGCGTACCCAGACGGGCTCGACCTTGTGCACGGCGCACAGATCCAGAAGCTCTGCCCACAGCTCGGGGTTCAGGGCTTTTTCCTTTTTGTTGCGCATCCAGTTGTTCGCGCGCCATTTTTCCGCCCAGCCGAGCTTGAGAGAGTTGCAGACATACTGGCTGTCGGAGTAGAGCGTGACCGCGCATGGCTCCTTGAGCAGCTTCAGGGCGGAGATGACCGCCAGCAGCTCCATGCGGTTGTTGGTGGTGTTCGCCTCGCCGCCGGAGATTTCCTTTTCGTGACCGTTATAGCGCAGGATCGCGCCCCAGCCGCCCGGACCGGGATTGCCGGAGCAGGCGCCGTCGGTAAAGATTTCCACTTGTTTCATGATGCTTGTACCCTGTTTCTGTTTGATACTGATTATTATACCACAACTATATCGGCTTGCCAACACATATTCATGCAATTTTGTCAGGAATATCGGCGATCGGGATTGCCTATACTGTAAGGAGAATGGGTTTTTCTGCCAATTGTATTGACCGATTTGCATTTTTGATGTATACTATACGATGTATAAGTGGGAGTAGGCGCTCTTTGAAAAAACTCTTTCGGCTCCCGGTTTTTTCATCGATCATCTTTGTCCGGAACGGTTGGGACAAAGATCCATATATCAATCTACATACCATTACGAGAATAAAGGAGGTCATCCTATTTGAGTGAAAAAATGAAAAAACCTCAGATAAAGAAGCCCGCGAAAAAGCAGTCGGGCAAGGCGGCGCAGAAAAACGCCCCCAAGAAAACCATCTATAAGCCTTCCGTAAAGGCAAACACCAAAAAGCACACCGCGAAAGAGCCGAAAAAGAAAAAAGAGCAGCCGAAGCCTTCGATCCGTATCGTGTTTCTCGGCGGTCTCAACGAGATCGGCAAAAACATGACGGCGTTCGAGTGCGAGGGCGACATCATGATCCTCGACTGCGGCATGGCGTTCCCCGACGGCGATATGCTGGGCGTGGATATGGTCATCCCCGATTTCACTTATATCGAGCAGAACCGCGACAAGATCCGCGGCGTGGTCATCACCCACGGTCATGAGGACCATATCGGCGGTATCCCGTACCTTCTCAGCAAGGTGAACGTGCCGATCTACGGCACGCCGCTGACCATCGGTCTGATCGAGAACAAGCTGCGTGAGCACAGCCTGTCCGCTCCCGCGGAGCTGATCAAGAAGAACGCGGGCGACCGCGTGAAGCTGGGCTGCTTTGACGTCGAGCTGATCCACGTCAACCACAGCATCCCCGACGCTGTCGGCGTGGCGATCCATTCCCCCGCGGGCACGATCGTCCACACGGGCGACTTCAAAATCGACTACACCCCCATGGCGGGCGGCATGATCAACCTCAGCCGCTTTGCACAGCTGGGCGACGAGGGAGTGCTGGCGCTGATGGCGGACAGCACCAACGCCGGACGTCCCGGCTATACGGCGACCGAGCAGAAGGTCGCGGACAGCTTTGACAGCCTGTTCATGAAGGCGCGGCACAGCCGGATCATCATCGCGACCTTCGCGTCCAATATCAGCCGCATCCAGCAGATCCTCAACTGCGCCCAGAAATACGGCAGAAAGGTCGCGTTTTCCGGACGCTCGATGATCAACTATATGAACGTCGCGCGTGAGCTGGGCTATGTCAGCGTACCGGACAACCTGATCATCGATATCGACCGCCTCAAGGATTATCCGCCGGAGAAGATCGTTCTCGCGACCACCGGCTCGCAGGGTGAGCCGATGTCGGCGCTCTCGCGTATGGCGTATTCCGATCACCGCAAGGTGGAGGTCGGCACGGGCGATTTCATCATCATTTCCGCCAACCCCATCCCCGGCAACGAGCGTACCGTCGGCAATGTCGTCGATGAGCTGCTCAAGCGCGGGTGCGAGGTCGTTTATGAGAGCATGTACGAGGTGCATGTTTCCGGCCACGCGTGCCAGGAGGAGCTGAAGCTCATCCACTCGCTGGTCAAGCCCCGTTACTTCATTCCCGTCCACGGCGAGCAGAAGCACCTGAGAAAACACGCCGGGATCGCGATGGCAGTCGGCATGGACCGCAAGGACATCTATGTCGGCGATATCGGCAAGGTGGTCGAGCTGTCGCAGACCGCGATGAAAGAGATCGATACCGTCACCGCCGGCAAGGTATTTGTCGACGGACTGGGCGTCGGCGACGTCGGTTCCATCGTCCTGCGCGACAGAAAGCATCTGGGTCAGGACGGTCTGATCATCATCGTCGCGTCGCTTGACGTCTACGACGGTCATGTCATCAGCGGCCCCGATATCGTATCGCGCGGCTTTGTCTATGTCCGCGAGAACGGCGCATTGATGGACGATATCCGCGACACGGCGCTGGAGATCCTGGAGGAATGCTCCCGCCGCAATATCCATGAATGGGGCGTTATCAAAAACCGCATCAAGGACGATATCGCCAAGCTGATCGTCAAGCAGACCGGCAGATCGCCGATGATCCTGCCGATCCTGATGGAAGTATAAGCGCCTGAGGCGCAGTGAATCGTTGACAGCTTTCAGTCGGGCGAATCCCCGGCTGCCGGCTGACAGCCACCGAATAGTGATTATGAAAAGACGTATCTGGACAGCGCTGCCTGTTTATATCATTTTCGTGGTGATGATGATCCCGATGTCTGTCATCACCTTCTACTACAACAAAATACTGGGTATCATCGAGGCGTCGCTCACCATGATCGCGCTTGCGGCGGTGCTGGCTATGGTACTGCGGTTCCGCGCGTATATCCGCAGCGTGGTCGCCGGAGCGCTGGAGCTGTCCTTTTCCCCGGACGACAAGGCGCTGGAGGCGCTGAAGATACCGGTCGTCATCTGCGGAGAAAACGGCGAGATCCTGAGCTATAACTCCCGCTTCCGCAAGCAGTTCCTCGATAATTACGACGGGGAAAACCTTGCGATCCAGCCCTTCCTCTCCGACCATCAGCCGGACTACGCGATCCGCAGCGGCTCGGTGGACGTGCGCTACGGCGACAGGAGATATACCGTTTTCGCGCGTGAGATCAACCGCGGATTCCTGTTTGAATATATCGACGATACCTACCTCAAGAATACCGTCGATGAATACAACCGTACCAAGAAAAGCGTCGCGATGCTGGTCTTTGACAACGCGGAGGATTTTGCCGACGCGGATCAGGAGACTGCCGCGGCTAAGCTGACGGCGGAGAATTACCTCTACCGCTGGGCGAACAAGCACAACATCCTGCTGCGCCGGCTGGGCGAGGACCGCTACATCGCGGTGTTTGAGGAGCACGTTCTGGACGACCAGATCAAGAAGAAGTTCCGCATCCTCGACCGCATCCGCTCCGTCACCTACAACGGACGCTCCGTCACGCTTTCCATCGGTATCGGACGCGACTGTGAGAACCTCACCAAAAGCGCTGCCGACGCCAAAAAGGCGCTGGATATGGCGCTTGGCAGAGGCGGCGATCAGGCGGCGGTGCTGTCGTCGGGAGAATATCAGTTCTTCGGCGGCGTCGCAAAGGGCGTCGAAAAGACCTCCAAGGTCAAGGTGCGCGTGCGGTCTGAGCAGATCGCGGACGCCATCAAGGCGGCTGACCGCGTGCTGATCACCGGTCACAAGTTCTCCGACCTTGACTGTATCGGCGCGGCGGCGGGTATCTACGCGCTGGTCAGCGAGTATTACCACAAGCCATGCTTTGTCTGCACCGACACGTCCCGCACGCTGGCAAAGGTGATGATCGACCGCCTGTCAGCGGAAAAGCCCGGGATGTTCATTTCTCCCGAAAAGGGCGTTTCCATGGCGAACGACAGGACCCTGCTGATCATCGTCGACACCCATTCTCCCGATTTTGTCGAAAGCGAGCGTCTGTACAGGAGCTGCGGCAACGTCGTTATCATCGACCACCACCGCAGGATGGTGAATTATATCGATAAGGCGAGCGTATTTCTGCACGAGCCGAACGCGTCCTCCGCGTCGGAGCTGGTGACGGAGATCGTCGCGTATCTTGCCGACAGCGTTATCTCTCGCGTTCAGGCGGAGGCGCTGCTGGCGGGTATCATGCTGGATACCAAAAACTTTGTGATCAACACGGGCGTACGCAGCTTTGAGGCGGCGGCATATCTGCGCAAGATGGGCGCGGATACCGTCGTGGTGCGCAACGTGTTCGCGAATTCTCTGCAGAATTACCGCGATAAGAGCCGTCTGGTCTCGTCGGCGCAGATCTACAAGCACTGCGCGATCACCGTGGCGGAGGAGCCGATCCAGAACTCGCGCGTGGTATGCGCGCAGGCGGCGGACGATCTGCTGTCGATCGAGGACACCTATGCCTCGTTCGTGATCTCCGCCATCGATCTGCACTCTGTCAATATCTCGGCGCGCTCGTTCGGCAAGCTGAACGTGCAGGTGCTGATGGAAAAGCTCGGCGGCGGCGGTCACCAGACGATGGCGGCGGCTCAGCTGGTCGGCGTCAGCCTGAAAGAGGCAAAGGAACAGCTGATGAAGGTTCTGGAAGAATCTTTGGATTAGTATAGTCGGCAGACCGCGGCCGGCAGTGAACATATTGCCCGCGGCGCTTTGGGAGTGCACCGCACTCGTTTTGCACCGTGAACTGCCAACCGTCAACTGCCAACTGCATACGGAGGTACATATATGAAGGTCATATTATTACAAGATGTGAAGAGTCTCGGCAAAAAAGGCGAGCTTGTCAACGCGTCCGACGGCTACGCGCGGAATTTCCTGTTCCCCAAGGGACTGGCTAAGGAAGCGAACGCGCAGGCGATGAACGAGCTGAAGAACGCCGAGCAGAGCAAGAAATACAAGAAGGAGACCGAGATCGCCGCCGCCAACAAGGCGAAGGCGGAGCTGGAGGGCTCCAAATTCGTGATGAAGGCAAAGGCGGGCGAGAGCGGCAAGCTGTTCGGCAGCATCACCGCGAAGGAGGTCTCGGCGGAGATCAAGCGTCAGAAGGGTCTCGATGTGGATAAGCGCAGGATCGTGCTCAAGGGCGACATCAAGACCATCGGCGAGTATACCGCGGAGATCAAGCTGTACACCGGCATTTCCGCGAACGTGGAGATCGTAGTAGAAAAAGCATAATCCGTTGACTGCCGATGGTCGGGAGCGGTCTGTTTTCACAGCGCCCGATCCGGCGGACAACCTCAGAGGAATACGATGCCTGATAATAGAACCGATTTTTATTCCGGCATGAGACTGCCGTTTTCTCCCGAAGCGGAGCAGGCGGTTCTCGGCGCCATTTTGCTGGATAAGGACGCTCTTGCCCGCGCGGCGGAGATCCTGCCCAGCTCCGAATATTTTTATATCGCGACCCACCGTACCATCTACGCGACGATGCTGCGGATGTTTTCCGAGGGACGCCCGGTCGATATGGTCACCCTGCTCGAGGAGCTCAAGCGGGAGCCGGATTTTGACGAGGCGACCACAAAGACCTATCTGGTCCAGATGGCGCAGAGCTGTCCCGCGATCGCCAATCTCGAAAACTACTGCTATCTGGTCAGGGACAAGCACGATGTGCGCTCGCTGATCACCGCCGCGAACGAGATCATCGAGGATTCCTCCGACGGAACGCAGGAGCCGCAGATGCTGATCGACTCTGCCGAGCAGAAGATCTTCGATATCCGCAGAGGCAAGGACATCCAAGGACTGCAGCGTATCGACGAGGTGCTGTTCCAGACCTTCAACCGTCTGGATATGCTCAACCGCGACGACGAGGACGTCAAGCCCGTTTCGACCGGCATCGGCGATCTCGACCGCGTGATCACCGGTCTGAACCGCTCCGACCTGATCCTGCTGGCCGCCCGTCCCGGTATGGGTAAAACCTCGTTTGCGCTGAATATCGCGCGCAACGTCGCCGTGACAGGCAAAAAGACCGTCGCGTTCTTCTCGCTGGAAATGACAAAGGAACAGCTGGCGTCCCGTCTGCTGTCTGCCGAGGCGCTTGTCGGCGGCACCAAGCTGAGGACCGGCAAGCTGAACAACGATGAATGGCAGAGGCTTGTCGGCGCGGGCGACGTGCTGAAGAATATCGACCTCTACCTTGACGATACGCCGGGCATCACGGTTCCGGAGATGAAGGCTAAGCTGCGCCGGCTGAAGCGGATCGACCTCGTGGTCATCGACTATCTGCAGCTGATGTCTACCGGCCGCCGCAACGACAACCGCGTGCAGGAGATCTCGGAGATCACCAGAAATCTGAAGATCCTCGCGAAGGAGATCAACGTACCGGTCATCTGTCTGAGCCAGCTCAGCCGTGCAAGCGAACAGCGTCAGGATCACCGTCCCCAGCTGTCCGACCTGCGTGACTCCGGATCTATCGAGCAGGACGCGGATATCGTGCTGTTCTTGTACCGCGACGGCTACTACGAGCGCGAAAAGGGCGCCGAGACCGTCAACGCCGCCATCGATCAGAACAGCGGCGAGTGTATCGTCGCCAAAAACCGTCACGGTGAGACCACCTCGGTCAAGCTCCACTGGCAGGGCGAGTTCATGCGGTTCACCGGCGTCGACCACGGTCGTGAATGAGAAAGTCAAAGCGTTTATCGAAGAAAACCGCCTGATCGGGCAGGGCGACGCCGTGATCGTCGCGCTGTCGGGCGGAGCGGATTCGGTAACGCTCCTGCATATATTCAATTCTTTGAAAGAAGAATACAATTTGGATTTGCAAGCCGCTCACCTGAATCACGGCATCAGGGGAGAGGAGGCGCAGCGCGACGAGGACTTTGTCCGATCACTGTGCGCGGCGCTTGAGATCCCGCTCCATGTGCGGCGCGAGGATATCCCGGCGCTGGCGCGGGAAAGCGGCAAAAGCGAGGAACTTTGCGGACGCGAGGCGCGCTATGCGTTCTTTGCACAGCTGAGCGCGGAGTACGGCGCAAAGATCGCCACCGCCCACAACCGCGACGACCTTGCCGAGACCGTCCTGTGGAACCTGATCCGCGGCGCGGGTCTGGGCGGGCTGTGCGGCATTCCCGTCAGACGCGGGAATATCATCCGGCCGCTGCTGAGCTGTTCGCGGCGGGAGATCGAAGCGTACTGCGCGGAAAACCGGCTGTCCTACGTCACGGACTCCACCAATTTGGAGCCGCTGTACACGCGCAACCGGATCCGTCTGGAGATCCTGCCGCTGCTGAAAGAGCTGAATGAAAACGCCGACGGCAACATCGCACGGACGGCGGCGCTCGCGCGGGAAGCGGACGGATACTTCAAAAATATTTCCGATGAAGAATCAAAACGCTGTCGGATCGCCGGCGGCTATGACTGCGGACGACTGCTGGAGCTGCCGGACGCGGTCAGGAGCTATGCCCTGCGGCAGATCGCCGAGGAGGCAGGCGCTCCGCTGGATCATGCCCACACCGCTCTGGTGACACAGGCGATGCGCGGCGGCGGCGCGGTCAGTCTGGGCGGCGGGATCACCGCCGTCTGCGCACAGGGGATCCTGCGGTTTATCGGCGATGACGCCGAAAAAAACACGGAGGTGTGCGTGCCGCTGCGCGCGTATCCGAGGGCGGTCCGCTTACAGATAAAGGGCGGGGAGATTTTCTGCGGCGGAAAACCGCTTCCCTGTCAAAAAATTCACAAATTATTCGTAAATAGCCTCATACCCTGTGATATAATCACGGATGATACGGTCGTGCGCACGCGCAGAGAGGGCGATACCTTCACCGACAGCCGCCGCGGCGTGACAAAATCCCTGAAAAAGCTCTTCAATGAGCTCAAGATCCCGCGCGAGAAGCGCGCGTCGGTACTGCTGGTCGCGGACGGCTCGCGGGTGCTGTGGATCGAGGGCGTCGGCTCGGCGGTCAGGGTCGATCTGAGCCGCGACACGGAGGCGTATTTCATCGACAACGGACAGTTGACTGCGGAATTCTCGGGAGGAGAAAAAGCCTCCCCTGCCAATAAAACTGAGGGGGAACATCATGCATAAGGATTTAGAAAAGGTATTGTTTACCGAGGAACAGATCAAGGGAGCGGCAAAACAGCTGGCACAGCGGATCAATGCGGATTACGCCGGTCAGGAGGTCGTCTTTGTCGGTCTGCTCAAGGGCAGCGTCCAGTTCATGGCGGATCTGCTCAAGTATATCGATCTGAAGTGTACCATCGATTTTATGTGCGTTTCCAGCTACGGCAACGGCACAAAAAGCACCGGCCGCGTGAATATCATCAAGGATTTGTCAGAACCTATAGATGATAAGAATATCATTATCGTTGAGGATATCATCGACAGCGGCAATACGCTGAACTTTATCAAGCGGTATTTTTCCGCAAAAAACGCCAGCAGCGTGCGTATCTGTACCCTGCTGAACAAGCCCTCCCGCAGAGAGGTTGAAATCGACGTTGATTATATCGGCTTTGATGTTCCCGATGAGTTCGTGGTCGGCTACGGCCTCGATTATCAGGAATATTACCGCAACCTGCCGTACATAGGCGTGTTGAAGCCGGAGATATATGCGTAAGCCAAGCTTTGCCCGTCAGGGGAAGGTGAAGAAGGAGTGAAAGAATGAACAACAACAATAATTCCGGAAAGGTGAAAAGCCTGCTTCTGTATCTGGGTATCCCCATCGTCATCATCCTGATCATGACGCTGGTACTGTCTCAGGGTCAGAAGGATTCGCATACCTACTCGGAGATCGTCGGATATTTCCACGATGACAAGGTCCAGGCGTTCGAGGTAGAGCGCAGCAGCTCGTCGGCAAAGATCAAGCTGACGCTGGATGACAATACCGTGATCACCCACAAGATCATGGACTGGGATACCTTCCGCGACGACGTATGGGCCGATATCGAGGCGCATAACGAGAAGGCGAAAACCGACAAGGACAAGATCGTATTCGATCTGATACCGACCGGCGACAACAGCTTCTGGATCGAGCTGATCCCCACCGCGATACTGGTGCTCGCGCTGGTGGCGTTCTGGTTCTTTGTCATGCGCCGCATGGGCGGCGGCATGGGCGGCCGCGAGATGAATTTCGGCAAAGCGAAGTTCAAGAATCAGGCTGACGAAAAGAAAAAGACCACCTTTGCCGATGTGGCAGGCGCGGATGAAGAGAAGGAGGAGCTGGAGGAGATCGTCGAGTTCCTCAAGAATCCGCAGAAGTACAATACCCTCGGCGCGCGTATCCCCAAGGGCGTGCTGCTGGTAGGCCCTCCCGGAACCGGTAAGACCCTGCTCGCGAAGGCTGTCGCGGGCGAGGCAGGCGTACCCTTCTTCTCCATTTCCGGTTCGGACTTTGTCGAGATGTTCGTCGGCGTCGGCGCGTCACGTGTGCGCGACCTGTTTGAAACAGCCAAAAAGAATTCACCCTGTATCGTATTCATCGACGAGATCGACGCGGTCGGCCGTCAGAGAGGTACCGGTCTGGGCGGCGGTCACGATGAGCGCGAGCAGACCCTGAACCAGCTGCTGGTCGAGATGGACGGCTTCGGCGCGAACGAGGGCGTCATCATGATCGCGGCGACCAACCGTCCCGATATCCTCGACCCGGCGCTCCTGCGTCCCGGTCGATTCGACCGTCAGGTCATGGTCGGCTATCCCGATATCAACGGCCGAGAGGCGATCCTCAAGGTGCATTCCCGCGAGAAGCCTCTGTCTCCCGACGTCAAGCTCCGCAATGTCGCGAAGCAGACCGCCGGCTTTACCGGCGCGGATCTGGAGAACCTTCTCAACGAGGCGGCGCTGCTTGCGGCACGCAAGGATAAGAAGGCGATCACCCAGACCGAGATCGAAGAAGCCGCTATCAAGGTGGTCGTCGGTACCGAGAAGAAATCCAAGGTCATGTCCGACCACGAGAAGAAGCTCACCGCCTATCATGAGGCGGGTCACGCGATCTGCTTCTATGCCTGCGATACGCAGGATCCCGTTCACCAGATCTCCATCATCCCGCGCGGTATGGCGGGCGGCTACACGATGCCCCTGCCCACCGAGGACAAGAGCTACAGCTCCAAGCGTGAGATGGAAGAGGATATCGTCGTCTGCTTAGGCGGCCGTGTCGCGGAGAAGCTCGTCATGGGCGATATCTCCACCGGCGCGTCCAACGATATCGAAAGAGCGACAAAGACCGCGACCAACATGGTCGTCAAATACGGCATGTCCGATACGCTCGGCCCGATCAACTATACCTCCGGTTCCACCGAGGTGTTCATCGGACGCGATATGGGTCATACCAAGAATTACAGCGAGGAGACCGCCGCAAAGATCGACGCGGAGATCCACCGCATCATCGCGGACGCTTACAGGAAGACCGAGGAGATCCTCAACGCGCACATGCCCAAGCTGCATGAGGTCGCGGCTTACCTGATGAAGCACGAGAAGATGTCCGGCGAGGTATTCGATCAGATCATGGACGGCACCTTCGCGGAGCCGGTCGAAGAGCCTCAAGAGGATACAGAAGAATAACGCACGGCTGCGACCGATAAAAGGCGCGGCAAGTGAATGCAGGGGCGGGTCTTGACCCGCCCGTTCGCTGTTTGACGAGCAGTTATTGCGGCGTCTGCAGAAGCAGGCTGCCGCTGAACCGGTCACAGAAATAAACCAACTCAGAATCAGGATCGATTTCAAATGAGGGGCGGGATCCCGCTCCTGCTTAAAAAAAGTGAACGAATATGCAAGAAAAGGCGCAAAAAAGAATAACCTGAAAAACGTCGATCTCGAGATCCCGCGCGACAAGCTGGTGGTGCTGACCGGGCTGTCCGGCTCGGGAAAGTCCTCGCTTGCCTTCGATACGCTGTACGCGGAGGGCCAGCGCCGCTATGTCGAGAGCCTGTCCTCCTACGCGCGGATGTTCCTCGGTCAGATGAAGAAGCCCGAGGTGGATTCCATTGACGGTCTGTCACCCGCGATCTCCATCGACCAGAAAACCACGTCCAAGAACCCGCGTTCCACTGTCGGCACGGTGACGGAGATCTATGACTACTTCCGCCTGCTGTACGCGCGGATCGGCGTTCCGCACTGTCCGAAGTGCGGCAGAGAGATCACCCAGCAGACCGTCGACCAGATCGCCGACAGCGTGCTGAGTATGCCCGACGGCACGAAGATCCAGGTCCTCGCGCCGATCATCCGCGGCAAAAAGGGCGAGCATAAGGGCGTGTTCGACTCGGCGAGAAAGGCGGGCTTTGCCCGTGTACGCGCCGACGGCATCCTCTATGATCTGTCGGAGGAGATCTCGCTCGAGAAAAACAAGAAGCACAGCATCGAGGTCGTCGTTGACCGTCTGGTCATCAAGGACGGCATCCGCTCGCGGCTTTCCGACAGTCTGGAGACCGCGTCAAAGCTGGCGGACGGACTGGTGCTGATCGGCGTGATCGACGGCGAGGACATCCTCTATTCCCAGAACTACGCCTGTCCCGACCACGGCATCAGCATCAATGAGCTGACCCCGCGCATGTTCTCCTTCAATAATCCGTTCGGCGCGTGTCCCAAATGTACGGGTCTGGGCGTATTCATGCGCGTAGACCCCCAACTGATCATCCCCGACGATACCAGGACCATCTCACAGGGCGGCATCAAGGGCAGCGGCTGGGCGATGGAGGGCAATACCATCGCGCAGATGTACATGGACGGGCTGAGCAAAAAGTACGGCTTCGATCTCGATACGCCGATCAAGGATCTGCCCGAGGGCGTCGTCGATAAGATCCTCTACGGCACCGGCGACGAAAAGCTCCACCTGATCCGCCGCACGCCTCTGCATTACAGCGAATTCGACCGCGAGTTTGAGGGAATCATCCCGAATCTCGAGCGCCGTTTCAGAGAGAGCAGCTCCCAGTGGGTCAAGGAAGAGATCCAGAGCTACATGACCGAGGTCCCCTGCGACGCCTGCGGCGGCAGAAGGCTGAGCGATGTGTCGCTCGGCGTGACGGTCGGCGGGCTGAATATCTCGCAGATGTGCGATATGTCCGTCGTCGGCATCCTCGATTATCTCGAAAGCATGGAGCTGAGCGAGCGCGACATGATGATCGCGGGCGAGATCCTCAACGAGATTAAGGCACGCCTGAATTTTCTGAGATCCGTCGGACTCGGCTATCTGACGCTGTCGCGCGCTTCGGCGACCCTGTCGGGCGGCGAGAGCCAGCGCATCCGTCTGGCGACGCAGATCGGCTCCGCGCTGATGGGCGTGCTGTATATCCTGGACGAGCCGTCCATCGGTCTGCACCAGCGCGACAACGACAAGCTGCTGGCGACCCTGAAAAAGCTCCGTGATATCGGCAACACCGTCATCGTCGTCGAGCATGACGAGGATACCATGCGCGCCGCCGACTATATCGTGGACATCGGCCCCGGCGCGGGCGTCCACGGCGGCGAGATCGTCGCGGCAGGCACGGTGGAGGACATCGAAGCGTGCGAGCGCTCCGTCACCGGACGATATCTCAGCGGCAGACGGCAGATCCCGCTGCCGGAGAAGCGCCGCGAGGGCAACGGCAAAACGCTGACCATCCTCGGCGCACAGCAGAACAATCTGAAAAATATCGACATCAATATTCCTTTGGGGAAATTTGTCTGTGTGACCGGCGTGTCCGGCTCCGGCAAATCCTCCCTGATCAACGAGATCCTCTACAAGCATCTCGCGCGTGAGCTGAATAACGCCAAGTGCACCCCCGGAAAGTTCAAAAAAATCATCGGCACCGATCAGCTGGACAAGGTCATCGATATCGACCAGAGCCCCATCGGGCGCACTCCGCGGTCGAATCCCGCGACCTACACCGGTCTGTTCACCGATATCCGCAATCTGTTCGCGTCCACGACGGAAAGCAAGATGCGCGGCTTCAGCTCCTCGCGCTATTCCTTCAACGTCAAGGGCGGCAGATGCGAAGCCTGCGAGGGCGACGGCATCATCAAGATCGAGATGCATTTTCTGCCCGATATCTATGTGCCGTGCGAGGTCTGTAAGGGCAAGCGGTACAACCGCGAAACGCTGGAGGTCAAATACAAGGGCAAGTCGATCCACGACGTTCTGGAAATGACCGTCGAGGAGGGGCTGGAGTTCTTCAAGAACATCCCGAAGATCCAGCGGAAGCTGCAGACGCTGTATGAGGTGGGACTCGGCTATATCAAGATCGGCCAGCCCGCGACGACGCTGTCGGGCGGTGAAGCACAGCGCGTGAAGCTGTCCACCGAGCTGAGCAAGCGTCCGACCGGCAAAACCGTGTATATCCTGGACGAGCCGACGACCGGTCTGCATATCGCGGATGTTCACCGGCTGATAAACGTACTCCAGAAATTCGTTGACGGAGGCAATACCGTAGTCGTGATAGAACACAATCTCGATCTCATCAAGACTGCGGATCATATAATCGATCTCGGTCCGGAAGGCGGAGATGGAGGAGGAACGGTTATCGCGGAGGGTACGCCGGAGGAGATAGCGCTTTGTGAACACTCCTATACCGGACAATACCTGAAAAAATATCTTTCGGAAAATACTATATAAGTTCATTGACAGGCGAGGGAACGGAGGCTGTCAGAAGGTGGTGTAATTATGTTCGGTTATCTCAGACCTGTCAGGGAGGAGCTGAAACTGAGAGAATATGAGCTGTATAAAAGCGTATACTGCGGACTCTGCCGTCAGCTTGGCAGGGATTACGGCATACTCTCGCGTTTTATCCTCAGCTATGACTGCACACTGCTCGCAATGCTTTCAATTTCTCTTAACGGTGATGATCCCTGCGTTACAAAGGGCAGATGTGTTTTTAATCCTCTTAAAA
>ONAS01000117.1:2923-3782 GCA_900315815.1 uncultured Eubacteriales bacterium | reverse complement strand
CAGCTTTTTCAATTCAGCCATCAGGGGAAGAATGATCTTGATGCCGTTTTTGTTCGGCATAATAATGACTGTGCTGCAGGTATTTCCGACCCTTATGCAGTTTTTGATCAAACTAGCCTTCTCGTTCTTCCAGTTCGAGGTATCGACAGCAAGAATATTCTCCTCACCGAAGCGCTTTTTCAGTTCCTCGTAAATTCCTCTGGTCTTGCTCATCTGACCGCCGATGATCGGATTTTCGACAGAATAGCCGAGATAACCGATCAGTCCGATTTTTTTAGCCACGTCAAGCTCTCCTAATCATTTCAAATACATCAAGTGCCCTGCGAATGACATCGTCCATGTCATAGTATTTGTATTCCGCCAATCTGCCGAGGAAAATGACATCCTTTTCCTCAGCCGACAGCTCGCGGTACTTCTGAGCAAGCTCCTTCCACTCCGCCGTCGGGAAGGTGTAGAAGGGCTCCTCGCCGTCGCAGGGGATCTCCTTTAATATCGTGGTTTTATCGCTCTTCTGACCGGTCAGCTTTTTGAACTCGGTGATACGGGTGTACTCGTAGTCCATCGGCCAGCGGGTGCTGGCTACGGGCTGATATGACTCGCAGTCATGGGTCTCAAAAATGAAGCGGATGCTGCGATATTTGAGCTTGCCGAGCTTATAGTCGAAATAATAGTCGACGGGACCGGTATAGATCAGCTTTTCATACTCGATATCGTCAATGACCTCTTTGTAGTCGGTGTTCAGCATCACCTTGATCTCCGGGTGATCGAGCATATTGCGGCACATCTTGGTAAAGCCGCCCTGAGGGTTGCCCTGGTACTGATCCGTAAAATATCTTGTGTCGCGGTTTTTGCGGAAGGG
>ONAS01000117.1:0-2892 GCA_900315815.1 uncultured Eubacteriales bacterium | reverse complement strand
TTCCGCCCTGAGAAAGCACGACATCCTCGCTGGTTTTGATCTCGTCGATCTTTTCCTTGCGGGATTCGATGAACGCGTCCATCTCGTCCTCTGAAAGATTCATGTTGTACAGCTGATTTATTGTTTCCAGAGAGATCGGCATCGGCACGAAGTTGCCGTTCACATATGATTTCACTCTGTGCTGATATTCATGCCATTTGCAATACTGACAGATGTAGTCAAACACTTCCTTGTCGTTTGTGTGGAAGGTGTGAGGACCGTACATCTGCACCAGGATTCCCGCGTCGTCATATTCATCATATACATTGCCGCCGATCTGACCGCGCTTTTCGATGATCAGCACCTTCTCGTGCAGCTGAGTCGCGATCCGCTCCGCCACGGTGATACCCGCCAGACCGGCGCCGACGATTACATACTTATATTTCATTATCCTATCCTCCGGTCAAAAACTCGCTCCGTATTTTTTGTGGAAGAACTTCGCCTTCAAAAAGCCCACTGCCTTATTCTTCCAGTTCACGTTTTCGATGTAGGGAAGCTCCTTGATGTCAGCATTTTTCAGCACGCCGCTTTCGATCTGACGATGCAGCCAGACATTGAACAAGCGTTCGCTGACGCGTCCGGCGTACCTTCTGTCAAAGTCATTCATGCCGGTCGTGTCAAAGCGGTCAAAAAGCTCGAACAGGATCTCAAACAGCCATGAGCAGTAGCTGTCGAACAGAGCCTTGTCCATGATCATCATGTTAAAGATATATGCCGACCTCTGCTTCATAAACGAATCAAAGGCGTTCAGGTATTCGGGCGTTTTCTCGGCAATGATCTCGCGCGCGAGGTCAAACTGTTCCTTGCCGCCGTTCAATGTGTGAGAATAATGAGAGTATATCGTTTCAATGTAGTATTTTCTCTTTTTGGGGACAAGGACCTTATACTGCTCCAAGAGCGGCAGCAGCTCCTTTTCCGAGAGTATGCAGTCATACATATCCTCGTTCTTTCCCGGCTTGCGGCTCAGGAAATAGCGTCTGTAATGCACCAGACCCGTATAGTCCGCCGACAGGTTCTTCCACGCCCAGTAGAGAGCGGTCTGTGTTCCGAAGCACCAGTTCAGCTCGGAAATATTGTCACCCGTGTTATCCTTTTGGTATCCGAAATCGAGAGGCTTCCCCTCGCTGTCCGTCTTGCCCTCCGCGCCGACCTGAAGAGGAAGATAGATACTGTCCTCCGGCATACGGTACTGCTTGTGGGTCGCGACGATGATTTTTATGTTTGGATTTGTTGTCATATCAAAATCTTCCTTAAATCAAAATAGTCCTTCGCGGTCACAGTCATTAAACCAGTCGGCAAACGACTCCTCCAGCGAATAGTGAAATCCGTAATCCGAATCGCACTCGCTTTTCAGCAAATGTATCAAATGCGTTCCGATGAAGCCGGAGCCGCCGAAGATAATATAGTTCATATGTACCCGTCCTTTGATTTCATTATGTCGCTCAGTCTCTTTTGAACAGATCTCTGGTGTATACCTTGTCCGCAGCATCGTCGAGAACGCTGTCATAGCGGTTGGCGATGATCGCGTCACAGCCCGCCCTGAACTTGTTGATGTCATTGACGACCAGCGATCCGAAGAAGGTCATTCCGTCCTCAAGGGTCGGTTCATATACGATGACCGTCGCGCCCTTGGATTTCAGGCGCTTCATGACTCCCTGAATGGAGCTCTGGCGGAAATTATCCGAGTTGGATTTCATCGTCAGACGGTAAACGCCGACTGTGATCGGCCGCTCTTTTTCCGCGTTCCACATACTGTCGGTGCTGTAATAGCCCGCCTTCTCAAGAACCTTGTCAGCGATATAATCCTTTCGGGTGCGGTTGCTCTCAACGATCGCCGAGATCATATTCTGCGGCACATCCTGATAATTCGCCAGCAGCTGCTTGGTGTCCTTCGGCAGGCAGTAACCGCCGTAGCCGAAGCTGGGGTTGTTGTAGAAATCGCCGATACGCGGATCCAGACATACGCCGCGGATGATATCGGCGGTGTTGAGTTCCTTTACCTCGGCGTAGGTGTCCAGCTCGTTGAAATAGCTCACGCGCAGCGCAAGGTAGGTGTTCGCGAACAGCTTGACCGCCTCTGCCTCGGTGAAGCCCATGAACAGGGTGTCGATGTTCTCCTTCATCGCACCCTCCTGAAGCAGACGGGCAAAGGTGTGCGCCGCCTCCGTCAGCCTCTCGTCAGCCAAGTCCGTTCCGACAATGATACGGCTGGGATAGAGGTTATCGTACAGCGCCTTTGACTCTCTGAGGAATTCCGGGCTGAAAATAATATTCCGGCTGCCTGTCTTTTCTCTGATGCGCCTTGTATAGCCGACCGGGATCGTGCTCTTGATGACCATTACGGCGTCGGGGTTATACTGCATCACCAAGCTGATAACAGCTTCGACCGCCGAGGTATCGAAGTAATTCTTTTTGCTGTCATAATTGGTGGGAGCGGCGATAACGACAAAGTCCGCGTTTTTGTATGCCTCTTCGGCGTCCAGCGTCGCAGTCAGATCAAGCTCCTTTTCGGCGAGATACTTCTCGATATACTCGTCCTGGATCGGAGAGCGCCTCTTGTTGATCAGCTCCACCTTTTCGGGAATAATGTCGACCGCGTAGACCTTATTGCGCTGAGCAAGCAGCGTTGCGATCGAAAGCCCGACATAGCCGGTACCCGCGACTGCGATAGTATAGTTCAACGAATCATTCACAGATGATCACACCTTTTCTTTACATAATAATTCTTATACCGATATCAGATAAAACCCTTTGATACTAATCTCAAATAAGAAATAGACAAGAATAGAATTATCTGATATAATAAAACTGGTGATAAAAATGAAGTATCAGATAACAGCGGAACAAAAACAA
>ONAS01000082.1 GCA_900315815.1 uncultured Eubacteriales bacterium | reverse complement strand
AGGTCCAGCTCAAACAGTCCGCCGAAGCCGCCGACGTCAGAGCAAACGCCCGGCGTCACGGTACGCGCGACATGCTGCTTCATCAGCTCAACCGCCTTATAGCCCGCGGTGATATCCACGCCCGCCGCGGCGTAAGCATCGGATTTAGAATTGTTAATCATATCTGTTTGCCTTTCTGCTCATTTCAAAGAGCATTCATATGAAATAATCGTACGCAGTTACTGCTGACCCGCCGCTGACAGCGCTGAGATACGCGCATGCTTTTCGACAGGCGCAGAAAACGCACGCGTTTACTCCTCTCCGTCCCAGCAATAGGTACAAAGGTCGTTTTTATCCATGCCGATCGCCTCGATAATGCCGTCGAGCGACTGGAAATCCAGCGAGGCGAATTTCAGCTTTTCACAGATGGTTTTTCTGAGATTCTTTCCGCGCTCCGTAGAGCCGTCGGAATACTCCCTGATGTGTTTGAAGCCCTCTTCTCCCTCCAGCTCCATGATCACGCGTCTGGCGATCAACTCCATATCGGAGGTCGAGCGGGAGAAGTTGAGGTATTTGCAGCCGAACATGATCGGCGGGCAGGCAGAGCGCATGTGTACGCTCTTCGCGCCGTTCTCATAGAGAAACTCAACGGTTTCCCTCAGCTGTGTACCGCGGACGATGCTGTCGTCCACGAACAGCAGGTTCTTGTCCTTGATCAGATCATAGACGGGGATCTGCTTCATCTTCGCGATCTTGTTGCGGTCGGTCTGACGCGCGGGCATGAACGAGCGCGACCACGTCGGCGTGTACTTGATGAAAGCGCGCGCAAAGGGCTTTCCGCTCTGATTGGCGTAGCCGATGGCGTGGGGCGTACCGGAATCCGGCACACCGCCGACATAGTCGATATCGAGGTTGCCCAGATTCTCCCTGTCGTTTTCCGCCATGATCCGTCCGTTGATATAGCGCATCGCTTCCACGTTCAGCCCCTCATAGGTCGAGGTCGGATAGCCGTAGTAGCTCCAGAGGAACGAGCAGATACGCTTCTTTTTCAGCGGCTCGCGCATGGTGGTACAGCTGTCGGGAGTCAGGACGACGATCTCGCCGGGGCCTAATTCCCGATAATCCTCGTACCCGAGCTTCTGATACGCGAAGTTCTCGAACGAGACCGCAAAGCCGTGTTCGCCCTTGCCGACAACGACCGGCAGTCTGCCGACCTTATCGCGGGCGGCGACGATCGTGCCGTCCTCTCTGAGGATCAGCACCGACGCGGTACCGTCGATCACATTCTGGGCAAATTTGATGCCCTCCACAAAATCGCTTTTCTGGTCGATCAGCGCCGCGAGCAGCTCTGTCGAGTTGATCCTGCCGCCGGTCATCGCGTCGAAGTGACCGCCGGATTGCTGAAAATACCGGTCGATCAGCTCGGATGCGTTGTTGATGATACCGACGTTGCAGATGGCATAGGTGCCGAGATGCGAGCGGATCAGCATAGGCTGAGGGTCGCTGTCGGAGATCACACCGATCGCGGACGTACCGCTCATCTCGTCAAAAATATGCTCAAATTTGGTACGGAAGGGCGCGTTTTCGATGTTATGGATCTTGCGCTGCAATCCGATTTCTTTATCATACGCCGCCAGACCTCCGCGGCGCGTTCCGAGGTGAGAATGATAGTCAACGCCGAAGAACACATCCATCATGCAGTCTTCGTGCGAGGCTATCCCGAAAAATCCACCCATATACTCAATATACCTCCCGGGTCATGTCCGTGACATGACGGCAACAATAATGATTATAATTTCTCCGCGATCGACGCGTCCTTCTCCAGCACCGCCGCAGCGTCCGATCTGCGCTTTGCGTCCAGCTTGTCCGCCAGCGCCTTATCCTCGACGGCAATGATCTGTGCCGCCAGCAGTGCGGCGTTCGCGCCGCCGTTCAGTGCGACGGTCGCCACAGGGATGCCGGTCGGCATCTGCACGGTCGCGAGCAGCGCGTCCGTACCGTCGACAGCGCCGCCCTTGCAGGGTACGCCGATGACCGGAAGGGTCGTGTTCGCCGCCAGAGCGCCGGCAAGATGCGCCGCCATGCCCGCAAAGGCAATGATCGCGCCGAAGCCGTTTTCGCGTGCGTTCAGGGCGAAGTCTCTCGCCTCAACGGGTGTACGGTGAGCCGAATACACATGCGCCTCAAACGGGATATCAAGGGTCTTCAGCATGTCCGCCGCTTTTTTCGCGATCGGCAGATCGCTGTCCGAGCCCATAATGATCGCAACTTTTTTCATAGTGACCTCCAATTCAACCTGACTGCCGACGAGATTACTTCATCGCCGAGCTTTTGTCCTTCTGGATGACGTCGTGCGCGCCGCCCTCGACGATAGAGGTCGCGGACACCAGCGTCAGCTTGGCCTTCTGCTGTAATTCACGGATGGTCAGCGCGCCGCAGTTGCACATGGTCGACTTGACCTTGGAAAGCGACAGCGCGACGTTGTCCTTCAGGGGACCCGCGTAGGGAACGAGCGAGTCAACGCCCTCCTCAAAGCTGAGCTTCTTATCGCCGCCGAGATCGTAGCGCTGCCAGTTTCTGGCTCTCTGCGAGCCCTCGCCCCAGTATTCCTTATAGTAGGTGCCGTTGATGCTGACCTTGTTGGACGGGCTTTCGTCGAAGCGGGCAAAGTATCTGCCCAGCATGATGAAGTCCGCGCCCATAGCGAGCGCCAGCGTGATATGATGATCGTATACGATGCCGCCGTCGGAGCAGACGGGGATGTACACGCCGGTTTCCTCAAAGTATTTATCTCTCTCCGCGCAAACCTCGATCAGCGCCGTCGCCTGACCGCGTCCGATGCCCTTGGTCTCGCGAGTGATACAGATGGAACCGCCGCCGATACCGACCTTGATGAAGTCGGCGCCGCAGTCGGCAAGATAACGGAAGCCGTCCGCGTCGACGACATTGCCCGCGCCGACCTTGACGCTGTCGCCGTAGTGCGCGCGGATCCAGTCGATGGTCAGCTTCTGCCATTCGGAGAAGCCCTCTGACGAGTCGATGCACAGCACATCCGCGCCCGCTTCGATCAGCGCCGGTACACGCTCGGCATAGTCGCGGGTGTTGATGCCCGCGCCGACGACGTAGCGCTTATGCGCGTCGAGCAGCTCGTTGGGGTTCGCCTTGTGGCTGTCATAGTCCTTGCGGAAAACAAAGTAGCAGAACTTGCCGTCCTTGGTGATGATCGGCAGGGAATTCAGCTTGTGATCCCAGATGATGTCGTTCGCTTCGCTGAGGGTGATGCCCTCATAGGCGTAGATCAGCTTTTCAAAGGGAGTCATAAAGGTCTCGACCTTCTCGGACTTGTCCATACGGCTGATACGGTAGTCACGGCTGGTGACGACGCCCAGCAGCCTGCCCTCGGACGAGCCGTCCTCGGTGACCGCGAGGGTCGAATGGCCGGTGCGCTCGGTGATAGCGATCACATCGGCGAGAGTCGCGTCGGGGCGGATATTGCTGTCGCTCTTGACAAAGCCCGCCTTGTAGCTCTTGGCGCGCTTGACCATCGCCGCCTCGTCCTCAACGCTCTGCGAGCCGTAGATGAAGCTCACGCCGCCCTGAGTCGCCAGCGCGACCGCCAGTCTGTCGCCGGAAACCGCCTGCATGATCGCGGACACCAGCGGGATATTCATGGTGATCGCGGATTCCTCGCCCTTTTTGTACTTGACGAGCGGAGTCTTCAGCGTGACGTTCGCGGGGACGCACTCGCTGGATGAGTAGCCCGGGATCAGCAGGTATTCGTTAAAGGTATGGGCAGGTTCATTGATAAAGGTAGCCATTAAATAATCCTCTCTTCCTTGGTTTCACAGTATACACAGCGGTAAACCTTATTCTCTTTATCGGTCAGCTTGAACACGTGGTCAAGCTCCTGTTCGGTGGTGGTGATACAGCGGGGATTCTTGCACTTGATGACGTTGGTCAGGATCGCGGGCATCCGGATATTCATTTTTTCCGCGCGGATCCCGTCCTTGATGATGTTGACGGTGGCGCCGGGATCGATATAGCCGATGACGTCGATATTGACCGGGATATCCGCGTCGATCTTGATGATATCCTTCTTCCCCATCTTCTTGCTGGTGACGTTTTTGATGATCGCGATCGAGCAGTCCAGCTCGTCGAGCTTGAGCAGCTCATAGAGCTTCATGCCCTTTCCGGCAGTGATGTGGTCGATCACGATGCCGTTCTGGATCGAGTCGATATTCATATTCTGCCCGCCTCCTTCAACAGCTTGAGTATCAGCGCCATGCGCATGTATTTTCCGTTCAGCACCTGCTTGAAGTAGCAGGCTCTGGGATCGTCGTCGATCGCGACGGAGATCTCATTGACTCGGGGCAGCGGATGCATGATCGACAGCGTCGGCCTTGCGTTTTTCAGCTTTTCGGGGGTGAGGATGTAGCTGTCCTTGAGCCGCAGGTAATCCTCCTCATTGAAGAAGCGCTCTCTCTGTACGCGCGTCATATAAAGGATATCGAGATCGGGCATCGCGCCCTCCAGATCGGTGGTCTGGATATAGGGGATCCTCTTTTTCTTCAGCACGTCGCGCTTGACGTAGCTGGGGACTTTTAATTCTTCCGGGGAAATCAACACAAATTTGATGTTGTCATACCGCGACATCGCGTTGATCAGCGAGTGGACGGTCCTGCCGAATTTCAGGTCGCCGCACAGACCGATGGTCAGGTTGTTGAAGCCGCCCTTTTCGCGGTGGATCGTCAGCAGATCCGCCAGCGTCTGGGTCGGATGACAGTGTCCGCCGTCGCCCGCATTGATGACAGGGATCTTCGCCGCGCGAGCCGCGACCAGCGCCGCGCCCTCCTTCGGGTGACGCATCGCGATGATGTCGGCGTAGCAGGAGACCGTCTTTGCGGTATCGGCGACGCTTTCGCCCTTAGCCGCGGACGACGCGCCCGCCGAGGACATCGAAATGACCTGTCCGCCCAGCTCGTACATCGCCGCCTCAAAGCTCATTCTGGTTCGCGTCGACGGCTCAAAGAACAGGGTCGCCAGCTTTTTGCGCTTGCAGGCGTCCTGATATTTTTCGGGGTTCGCGATGATATCGTTGGCGGTGGCGATCAGCTCGTCCAGCTCCTGCGTACTCAGGTCGAGCACGTCGATGACCGACCTCATGCCCTGCCTCCGATCCAGCTCTCGTCCGAGGGATTGTTGCGGAAGCGAATCAGCCGCTCAACATCCTCCGGTCTGATATAGCCGTCCTCTGCCGCGACCTGTGCGATCACGTCAAAGTTGGTCAGGCTGATGTTCTTTACCTCAGCGGCAGAGAGTCGGTCAAGACCCTTCTGCATGCCGTAGGTGAAGATGGACACGATGCCCAGCACCTCGGCGCCCGCCTCGCGCAGGACGTCGACGACCTCCAGCACCGAGCCGCCGGTCGAGATCAGGTCCTCCACGACGACGACCTTCTGACCCCTTTCGAGTCTGCCCTCGATCTGGTTCTGTCTGCCGTGATCCTTGTGACCCGAGCGGACATAGCCCATCGGCAGACCCATCAGATGGGCGGTGATCGCCGCGTGAGCGATACCAGCGGTCGAGGTGCCCATCAGCACCTCGGCATCGGGATAGTTTTCCTTGATCAGCTCTGCCAGACCGCTTTCCACGTCCGTTCTGACCTCAGGATCGCTGAGCGTCAGACGGTTGTCGCAGTAAACAGGGCTTTTGATGCCGCTCGCCCAGGTGAACGGCTCCTCGGGGCGGAAAAAGACCGCCTTTATTTTCAATAAATCCTTTGCGATTTTTGTATTCAGATCCATAGTACTCTCCTTAATCCACAAACTCTTCGACGCACCTTCTGTACGCCGCGACCGGATCGTCCGCCTGTGTGATCGGTCTGCCGACCACGATGTAATCCGAACCGATCTCCTTTGCCGCGGCGGGCGTCATCACGCGCTTCTGGTCGCCGATATCGCCGTCGGCAAAGCGCACGCCCGGCGTGACCGTCAAAAAGTCCTTGCCGCAGGTATCGTGAACCTTGCCCGCCTCCAGCGGAGAGCATACAACGCCGTCCAGCCCGCTTTCAGCGGCGCATTTCGCGTAGTGCATGACCACCTTGTCGATCGGCTCGCGGATCAGCAGATCGTTCTCCATCGACTCCTGATCGGTGGAGGTCAGCTGGGTGACCGCGATCAGAAGCGGTCTGGTGCCGTCCTCTCTCGTCAGGCCCTCCAGCGCCGCCTTCATCATTGCCTTAGTGCCGCCGGCGTGCAGATTCGTGATATCCACATCCAGCTTCGACAGCACCGCCATCGCCTTTTTGACGGTATTCGGGATGTCGTGCAGCTTCAGATCGAGAAAGATCTTGTGACCTCTCTTTTTGATCTCGCGGACGATCGACGGCCCCTCCGCGTAATACAGCTCCATGCCGATCTTGACGAACGGCTTTCTGTCCTCGTTTTCGAATTTATCGAGGAATTCAAATGTCGCCTGAGCGCTTGCAAAGTCGCAGGCAACGATAACGTCCTTACCCATTCCTGACCCCTCCTATGATATCGCTTAATCGATCGATGCCGTACTGTTCCATAACAGCCGGAAGCTCTTCTATGATTGTTTTGCAAGCGAACGGATCCACCAGATTCGCCGCGCCGACCTCGACCGCAGTCGCGCCGGCAAGCATCATTTCGATGACGTCCTCCGCAGAACTCACGCCGCCCATGCCCACGACGGGGATCTTCACTGCGTGAGCCACCTGATAGACCATTCTCAGCGCGACCGGGAAGATCGCGGGTCCGGAGAAGCCGCCCATCGTATTTGCGATGACGGGACGGCGGGTCCTCAGATCGATCCGCATGCCGAGCAGGGTGTTGATCAGGCTGATGCCGTCCGCGCCGGCTTCCTCGCTCGCCTTGGCGATGCCGACGATATCCGTCACATTCGGGCTGAGCTTGACGATGACCGGCTTTTTCGTAACCGCCTTGACAGCCCTCGTCACCTCAGCCGCCGCCTCGGGGTTGGTGCCGAAGCTCATCCCGCCGCCGTGCACATTGGGACAGCTGACATTGACCTCCAGCCAGCCGACCTGCTCTTCCCTGTCGAGCCGTTCGCAGGTATAGGCGTAATCTTCCACGGCAAAGCCGCTGACATTCGCCATCACCGGTTTATGAAAAACCTTTTTCAGCTTCGGCAATTCCTCATTGATGACCTTGTCGACGCCCGGATTCTGCAGGCCGACCGCGTTGATCATCCCGGCGGTACATTCCGCGATGCGCGGCGTCGGATTGCCGAAGCGCGCGTCCTTGGTCGTTCCCTTGAAGGAGAACGTCCCCAGGCAATTGATATCGTACAGCGCGGCGAACTCATAGCCGAAGCCGAACGTACCGGAGGCGGGGATCACGGGATTATCCAGCGGAATGCCGCAGAGCGTCACGCTCATTTTTCCCATAAGATCTCCTCCTTTCGCAGAACGGGACCGTCCTTGCAGATACGCTTGTACCCGGTCACGGTCTTGCAGCTGCAGCCCATGCACGCGCCGAAGCCGCAGCCCATCCTCTCCTCAAAGCTGAACTGTCCCGAGGTGTCTGTCGCCCGATAGACAGCTTTGAGCATCGGTTCGGGACCGCAGGTATAAAAATAAGTATATTCCTTCGGCAGCGCGTCGGTGACAAAGCCCCTGACGCCGTGCGAGCCGTCGACGGTCGTGACTGTGACGTCACAACCGATCGCCTTGAACTCCTCCTCGCCGAAGACCTCATCCTCGGTGTTGAAGCCCAGGATTACGCTGACTCGTTTGCCCTGCCCGAGCAGGCGCTTTGCCAGCAGATACATCGGCGGGACGCCGACGCCGCCGCCGATCAGCAGCGGATGTCCGCCCGAGACGCTCAGGTCGTACCCGTTGCCGAGTCCCGTCAGCACCTGCAGCGCTTCGCCGACAGCCATGCGGCTCATGACCGCGGTACCCTTGCCGACCACCTTATATATGATCGTGACCGAGCTGTCGCTCACATCATAAACAGAGATCGGACGGCGCAGGAAAAAGCCGTCGAGGCGGATGTTGATGAACTCGCCGGGGTTTTTGATCGCGGAAGCATCCCCCGCGAGCGTCATCCTGTATACATTCTTCGCAATATTCACATTTTCCGTGATCGTAAAAACTGAATCCTTCATTATTTCCTCTCAGCAGCATCTTCATGTTCGGGCGGTTCGTGATCCGCCCGCACGCTATGCGGGATCACACAGCTTTATTATGCGTCGATCGTCGAGATCGTCAGCGTGGTCTCCTCCAGAACGTCGAGCAGGACGCGGACGGTGTCCAGCGACGTGAAGATCGTCACGCCGTTTTCGATCGCCGTCCGGCGGATCGCCGTGCCGTCCTCATAATGCACGCCCGACATGATCGCCCTCGTGTTGATGACGTAGCTGACATAGCCCGCGCGGATCGCATCCAGGATCTGGGTGCTGCCCTCGCTGATCTTTTTCAGCGTCCTCGTCTTGATGCCGTGCTCGCGCATCACCTTCGCCGTCAGGTCGGTCGCCTCGATGTTGAAGCCGAGGTCATAGAAT
>ONAS01000057.1 GCA_900315815.1 uncultured Eubacteriales bacterium | reverse complement strand
GCTGATCTCGCTGCTGACGATGTGCGTCAGCGTGTTCCATCTGAGCCACTGGCGACTGGATGTCACAGTTGTCAACTACATGCTTTGATCCATTATGGAGGTATACTATGGATACTATACCTATTACCCTTACCGGGACCCCTGAGCGGATCCATGCACTGTACGCGCAGTTCAAGAACGAGGGTCTGACGGTACAACAGCTTACAGATACAAAGCTGACAGTCTATGTCACCCCGAAAGCAGTTCATAAATAATTCATAAAGCTATCACACCTCCGTCATCCTGCGGGTTTATTCTGGACTCGTAATAACGGAGGTGTTTATTTTGAAACGATTGACCGCTTTCTTATTGACGGCCGTATTGATGCTGTCAGTGGTTCTTTCCGCCTGCAGTACGTCCAAGGATGATTCCGGGACCGATTCCGACACAAAAACGACCGGCGCGTCCGACGCCGCGTATGCCGATACGCTCTTCGATACGAGCTTTGTCCACAAGATCAATGTCGTGATCTCCGACGAGGACTGGAAGGATCTGACCGGGAATCCTCTGAAAAAGACCAAATATGCCGTCACCGTCACGATCGACGGCAATACGCTGGAAAACGTATCCTTCGCGACCAAGGGCAATACCTCGCTTTCTCAGGTCGCGGATTCCGATTCCGACCGTTACAGCTTCAAGCTGAACTTCGGCAAATTCGAGAAAGGGCAGACCTATCAGGGGCTGGATAAGCTCAACCTGAACAACATCATGTCCGACGCGACCTATATGAAGGACTACCTGTCCTATCTGATCATGCGCAAGGCGGGCGTCAGCGCGCCGCTGACCTCCTATGCCGAGCTGAGCATCAACGGCGAGGTCTTCGGTCTGTATATCGCGATCGAGGAGGTCGATGACGCCTTCCTGCAGCGTAATTACGGCAGCAGCGACGGCGCGCTGTACAAACCGGAAACGGAGCAGCTCAACAATATGAACGAGAAGGGCCAGCCGCAGGGCGGCAGGGAACGGCCCGATCAGCAGCAAAACGGCGGCGATCGGCAGGATTCCGACAGCGATCGTCCCGCTCCTCCCGACGGAGGGAATATGCAGCCGCCCACCGATGAAAACGGCAGCATCCGGATGCCGCAGATGCCCGGCGGTCAGCAGAACGGACAGCCGCAGATGCCCGGCGATATGCAGCTGCCCACCGATGAGAACGGCAATATCCAAATGCCCGAGCTGCCCGACGGACAGCAGCCGGGCGGCGACGGAAACGGCCGCCCCCAAATGCCCGGCGGCATGCAGGGCGGACCCGGCGGCGGTACGGCGAACGGTGCGGATCTCAAATATTCCGACGATAACGCCGACAGCTATTCCGACATCTTCGACAACGCGGAGAGCGACGTCACCGACGAGGATAAAACAGAGCTGATCGCGGCGCTCAAGGCGCTTTCCGACGGCAAAGATATCGACGAGCACTGGAATATGGATCAGATCATCCGCTATTTTGCCGCCCACAATTTCGTGCTGAATTACGACAGCTATACCGGTACCATGCTCCACAATTATTACCTCTACGAGGACGGCGGCAAGGTCACCGTGTTCCCGTGGGACTACAACCTCGCATTCTGCGGCTTTGGGAGCGCCGGCGACGCGACCTCGGCGGTCAATACGCCGATCGATTCCCCCCTGTCGGGCACCGACGAGGACAGCCGTCCGCTGTGGAAGGTCATTGTCTCCGACGAGGAATACCTCAGCAAATACCATCAGGTATTCAGCGAGCTGATCTCCTCCTTCTTTGAAAGCGGCGAGTGCGCGGAAGAGATCGAGCGAGTCTATGAGATGATCCGTCCCTATGTGGAAGCCGACCCCAGCGCGTTCTATACCGTCGATCAATTCGACACCGCTGTCAAAACGCTCAAGGAGTTCTGCGCTCTCCGCGCCGAGAGCATCCGCAAACAGCTTGACGGGACCCTGGGCAGTACCGCCGATACGCAGAAAAAGGATGATTACGCAGACGCGTCCTCCCTGACCCTCAGCGCGATGGGTTCGCAGGGCGGTCGTGACGGCGGCCGCGGCGGCGGACCGGGAGGAATGACCCCTCCGGACAAACAAAGCAGTACGCAGAACAGCGCCGGCGAACAGCCGACTGTATCTGCGTCCTCCGGGTGATGTCAAAGCCTGTCGATAAGTGAAGAATTTTTAGTGATTTTCAATGCACAGAATAGGTAAGGATTGTATACTTTGCCGATTTTGTGCATTTTTCTTTTTAAGAAATTTATTGACTTTTTTATTCGTTATTATTAACCTAGGGTAATTTGAAATACCCTGAAGTAAATATGAATACAATAAACCGTATTTCACCTGTTATCACCGATACGGCAACACAGCCAAAGGCTGTAAAAAAACGGAGATTAGTATGAGTATTACACATTTATTCCTCGTATTCGGAGGACTCGGACTGTTCTTCCTCGGCATGAAGCTGATGGGCGACGGTCTGGAGCTCGCCGCAGGCAACAAGCTGAGAGTCCTTCTGGAGAAGATCACCGCCAACAAGTACCTCGGCATGCTGGTCGGACTGGTCGTCACCGCGGTCATCCAAAGCTCGTCGGCGACCGCCGCGATGGTCGTCGGTTTCACCAACGCCGGACTCATGGAGCTGTCCCAGACGGTCGGTATCCTCTTCGGCTCAAAGATCGGTACCTGTATGACGTCGGTACTGCTGTCGTTTGACATGGGGTCCATCGTCCCGCTGTTCATCTTTGCCGGCGTCGTGATCATCATGTTCGTCAAGAAGAACAACTACAAGTATTACGGCCAGATCCTCGCGGGCTTCGGCATCCTGTTCTACGGTATGACCGTTATGTCCGACGGACTCAAGCAGCTGAATTCCGACGGAGCGATCGATAATATCCTCAAAAGCGTCAACAACCCCTTCATCGGTCTGCTGCTCGGCGCGGTGATCACCGCGATCATCCAGAGCTCGTCCGCTTCTGTCGGTATCCTGATGGCGCTCGGCGCCGCGGGAGCGATCGGCGTCGATCAGGCGATCTTCATCGTTTACGGCATGAACCTCGGCGCCTGTATGCCGGCATTCCTGTCCGCGATGGGCGCAAAGCGCAACGCAAAGCAGGTCGCGATCCTGAACCTGCTGATCACGCTGTTCGGCGTGCTTCTGCTGATGCCGCTGACGATGATCCTGCCGATCTCGGGGACCATCGAAAGCATCTTCCCGAACAACGTCAGCGCCCAGATCTCCGCGTCCCACATCTTCTTCAACGTCGTGAACATGGTCGTTCTGATGCCGTTCTCCACCTTGATGGTGAAGCTGACCCAGAAGATGCTGCCATATCACGAGGACCCGGAAAAGGACAAGATGGCAGTCGAATTCATCGACAACCGCATCCTGACCACGCCTCCGATGGCGGTACTCCAGTGCGAGAAAGAGGTCGCCCGTCTGACCAGATTGGTGCAGAAAAACTACAACCGCTCTCTGATCGCGTTTTTCGAGCGCGACAAGGATTCCATCGACAAGGTGCTTGACCGCGAGAAGGTCATCGACTTCCTCTCCAAGCGCATCACCGATTATATCGTCAAGATCAACGGCCTCGATATCGAGGATCACGACCGCCAGATCGTCGCGGCGATGTATTCCGCGATCCAGGATCTGGAGCGGATCGGCGACCACGCCGAAAACATCGTCGAATACACCCGTACCGTTCTGGATGACAACCTCCAGTTCAGCGAGACCGCGATGGCGGAAATGCGCGATATCTGCGAAAAATGCCGCACCCTGATGGAGCTGAGCTTTGCGATGTTCAACGCGCAGGGCGCATCGCCCGAGCTGATCGAGCGCATCATCCAGGTCGAGGATCAGGTCGACGAATGCAAGGACGATTACAAGAGCGCGCATATCGCCCGCATGAACGAGGGGTCCTGCAACGCCGAATCCGGCGCGGTGTTCCTGAACATGCTGATCGATATCGAGCGTGTCGGCGACCATGCGATCAACGTCGCGTTCGCGATCCCAAACCGCCAGAAGCAGGTGCTGACCGTCAGCGCGTAAGATCCGTACAAAACAACAAAACCGGCATCGTCAGGATGCCGGTTTTTTCGGTGTTATTTCAGCTCCACGATGGTAACGCCGCTTTCGCCCTCGCCGAAGGTTCCCAGCCGGAACGATTTCACCGCCTTGTGATGCCGCAGGAATTTCTGTATCTCCGAACGCAGGACGCCTGTGCCCTTGCCGTGGATGATCGTCAGCATATGCACGTTGCTCAGCACACAGCTGTCGATCGCCTGATCCACATTCAGCACCGCCTCGTCCGCCGTCTGACCGCGCACGTCGATCTCCGTGCGCGAGCCTGACTGTACGTTTTTGGTGACGGTACGCTCTCTGCGCTTCTGCACGCTGACGTTCTGCGGCTCCAGCAGCCGCAGGTTGCTCAGCTTCACGCGGGTCTTGATGATGCCCGCCTGCACCAGAACGGTGCCTTTTTCGGGCTTTTCCAGGACGACCGCTTTTTTGTCGATGTCGAATATCAGCACGTTGTCACCGACCTTCAGCTCGCGCGGCAGCTTGTAATCGCTCTTCTCCGATTCTTTGACGGGGTCGGCGGTCTCCTCAAGCGCCTTCAAACCGCTCTTGAATTTCGCCTTATCCTCCGCTTCATAGCGCTTTTCCTTCTGTGCCTTTTCCAGCTCGTCGATCAGCGCGTACGCCTGCGCGCGCGTTTTCGCCGCCAGCTCCTGTGCCTTTTGCCTTGCGTAGTCGACCTCACGCTTTGCGTCCGCTTTCGCGCGCTCCAGCGCTTTCTCCGCCTCCTCCTGTTTCGCCTGTGCCTGTGCTGTTGCCTGACGCGCCTTTTCCAGCTCGCGCGCCAGCTCCTGACGGCTTTCCTCCAGGCTTTCGACGACGTCCTCGAACTGTCTGCTTTCCGACGAGGTCAGCAGCTTTGCGCGGTCGATCACCTCGTCCTCCATGCCCAGCCGTTTGGAAATGGCAAAGGCGTTGGATTTGCCGGGAATGCCGATCAGCAGCTTGTAGGTCGGACGCAGGGTCTTGACGTCGAATTCACAGCAGCCGTTCTCGACGCCCTCGGTCTTGAGGGCAAATTCCTTGAGCTCCGCATAGTGGGTGGTCGCCGCGATCTTCGCGCCGCGTTCCCTGAGCTTTTCCAGAATAGCGACCGCCAGCGCCGCGCCCTCGATCGGGTCGGTACCGGCGCCCAGCTCGTCGATCAGCGCGAGTGTGGAGCGGTTGGTCAGCTTGAGGATGCCGATGATATTGGTGATGTGCGCCGAGAAGGTAGACAGGCTCTGCTCGATGCTCTGTTCGTCGCCGATATCCACCAGAATCCGGCGGAACACGCTCAGCTTAGAGTTGTCCGCGGCGGGGATCATCAATCCGCAGCTCGCCATCAGCGTCAGCAGACCGATGGTTTTCAGACAAACGGTCTTGCCGCCGGTGTTGGGACCGGTGATCACGAGGGTATCGTAGCTGTCGCCGAGCGCGACGTCCACCGGCACCACCCTGTCCTTCGGAATCAGCGGATGCCGTGCGTTTTTCAGTTCGATCACGCCGTTATCGTTCATTCTCGGACGGACGGCTTTCATTTTATATGCCAGATGTGCCTTTGCGAAGATCAGGTTCAGCTCGACGAGCGTCTTGTAGCTGTCGATGATCTCGGACGCGCAGCCCGCGCACATTCCCGACAGCTCATAGAGGATCCGCTCGATCTCCTTTTCTTCCTCGCCCTGCAGCACGCGGATGTCGTTGTTCGCGTTGACTACGCCCATCGGCTCGATGAATACCGTAGAGCCGGACGATGAGGTATCGTGCACCAGACCCGCGACCATGTTGCGGTATTCCTGCTTGACCGGCACGACGTATCTGCCGTCGCGCTGGGTGATGATCGCCTCGCGCAGGTATTTCTGATAGGTGGTGGAGCGGATGATCTTTTCCAGCGCCTCGCGCGCCTTGGAGGACGCGATCCGCATCTTGCGCCGGATGTCTGCGAGCTCTCTGGACGCGCCGTCCGAGATCTCGTCCGCGCCGATGATGCAGGAGGTGATGCGGTCGTGCAGGTTCGGGTTGGTGTACAGTACGCTGAAATATCCGTCCAGCGTCGTGGCGATGCCGGCGCATTTCGACCGCCAGTCGCGCACACCCTGAATGACCCTCAGCGCCCGCGCGATGCTCAGCAGCTCGGTCGTGTTCAGACCGCCGCCCGCCTCCGCGCGTCTGAGCGCGTTCGTCACGTTGTCGATGCCGCCGAACGACGGCGCGCCGAAGCGTCCGATGAGCATATGCGCGTCCTCTGTCTGCTGCAGCAGCAGCTCGACCTTGTCGAGGCTGACGGCAGGTTCGATCCTGAGGGCGTTCTCGGCGGATTCCGCGATCGCGGTCTCTTCTGCCAGCATCTGCAGGATTTTGTCAAGTTCCAGTGTCTTGTAATGTCTGTTCATTTCCATATCTGTCGATCCTATGTATTATTGATTGATGATGGTTTTGTAAAATTGCAGGGTCGGATAATCCCTCTGCGTCATGCAGGTGATATACCGCTCGCTCGCGAGGGACAGCGGCTCCAGCAATTCCCCTTTCAGCTCAAAGGAAAACAGCTTCTCAAAGTCGGCGTATACGGTATGCCTGAGGGCGGTGATCGCCGCGATCGGCATCCGTATGCCCTGTACGCCGTTTTTTTCGGCGCAGTCGGAGCAGTAGAGCCTGCCGGTGTGCGGAACAAAGACCATTTGAGGCTTTTCATAAACGCCGCAGTCCGCACACATCACCAGATCGGGCAGGTAGCCCGTCATGGCGATCAGCCGCATTTCAAAGCATACCTTGATCTGCAGCGGCGGGCGCTTGTGCTCCGAGAGCAGATACAGCGAGTTCAGCATCAGACGCAGCTGCTCGCGCGCTTCCTGACCTGCAGGGCAGAGGTTCAGGCACAGCTCGCAGAAATACTGCGCCAGCGACATGTTTTCGATATCCGACCGCAGACCGATGAACTGATTGACGGATACCGCCTCGTCGATGGTGTAGCTGTCGCGCCCCTCGAAGAAGCTAAGCTCGGAATACGACAAAAGCCCCGTGCCGGCGCACTTAGGGCTTTTGATGTTCTTCGCGCCGCGCACGAAAGCGCGCAGGATGCCGTGGCTTTCCGTCAGTGCCCAAACCAGCTTGTCGCGCTCACCGATATTCTGTTGTCTGAGTATCAGTCCCTTGGTTTTGAACCTCATTCTTTGCCTCCGGGAGTGAGTCGGCGTTTTTTTGCTGGATCGCCTTGTATTCGAGATAGTCGAGAACGCTCCCGCTTTTTAAAAATGCGTTCCACGCTTCTTTTTCGTCCGTCATGAAATCAACCTTTCGGAAAAGTATATCCGTATTATACCGTAACCGCCGGGTTGATATCGCGGGAAATATGTAGAGGAAAAATTTTACGAAGCTGTATCGCTGTCAGTCATCGGTTTGCCGTTCCGGATGCGGCCGCGTACCGCGTCTGATGACCGGTCAACCGCACCGCGTTTTCCGATACAGCCGCTTGATTATTCAAAATTCTTCTTGTCGTAGCCGAAGTTCTGCAAAAGCGCTCTGCGGTTGCGCCAGTCCTCCTTGACCTTGACCCATGTCTGCAGGTTGACCTTACAGCCGAAGAACCGCTCGATGTCCTGTCTCGCGTACGTGGAGATCTTTTTGAGCATCGCGCCTTTTTTGCCGATGATGATGCCCTTGTGCGACTCGCGCTCACAGTAGACGGTCGCCTCGATATCTATGATATCGCCGCCCTCGCGTTCCGCCAGGCGCTCGATGACCACCGCCGTGCCGTGGGGGATCTCCTTATCGCACAGGCGCAGGATCTTTTCGCGGATGATCTCCGACACGATGACCTTTTCCGGCTGATCGGTGATCGCGTCGTCGTTAAAGAAGTGACCGCCCTCGACGCAGTGCTTTTTCAGCTCGTCCATCAGTGCGTCGAAGCCCTCTCCGGTCTCTGACGAGATCGGCACCACCGCGTCAAAATCGTACAGCTCGGAGTAGCGCAGGATCGCGTCCATTAGCTCTTCCTTCTTGTTTTTGAGCGTGTCGATCTTGTTCAGCGCCAGAATGGCGGGCATATCGGATTTTCTGAGCTTTTCGATCAGCGACAGCTCGCCCTTTTTGACCTCGTCCTTGCTGTCGACGACCAGGACCGCAACGTCGCCGTTGGGGACGGATTCGTTGATCGCCTTGACCATGTATTCGCCCAGCTCGGTTTTCGGTTTGTGCAGACCGGGCGTGTCGATAAAGACGAGCTGGTCGTCGCCCTGTGTGAGAATGCCCGTGATGCGGGTGCGGGTCGTCTGGGGCTTTGACGATACGATCGCGATCTTATGCCCCAGCAGGCGGTTGAGGATGGATGATTTTCCGACGTTCGGGATGCCGACGATGGTGATGAACGCCGAGCGTTTTGTATTTTTCATATAGCTTAGATCCTTTGTGTATGATTCTGCTTTATTATATACCGAAAACAGGGATAACGCAAGATAAAAAAGGACCGACAGCGCGGATCGGAACACGCATGTTGTCGTGTACTGATCCGCGCTGTCGGATAAAGGTGGGTGACCGCGCCGATATTAACTGGCCGTATAGCCCAATCTGATGCCGAGACCCAGCTGCTGCATGACGGTTTCTTCCTTTTCACGCATATGTACCTTGTCGAGCGGCTCGATATGGTCATAGCCTAACAGATGGAGAACGCTGTGAACGGTCAGATAACCCGCCTCGCGTTCAAAGCTGTGTCCGTACAGCTCCGCCTGCTCCATTGCTTTTTCAACGGACAGGACTACGTCTCCGAGGATCTTCGCGCCGGTGTCCATATTGGTATCATACACTCCGTCGGAGCCCATGGGGAATGAAAGGACATCGGTTTCCACATCCTTGTTGCGGTACTGGGCGTTCAGCTTTCGGATCTCTTCGTTGTCAACAAAGGTCACAGAGATCTCCGCAGGACCCTCAAACTCTTCGTTGCGCAATACCGCCGTGCAGGAACGGCGGATCAGCATCCGCAATCCGGTGGGGATGCGGACCTTTTTCTGTGAGTTGGTGATCACAACCCGAATCTTATCGTTTTTCATACATCATCCTACTCTCTTATTGGATGTACGGCCGCGTTACTCCTTGCGTATTCAACCGTACAAATGGATATTTGCCGTTCCAATGTCAGCTCATGGAGTAGAGGAGGTTACTGACAAATTACGTACACAGCAGAAATACCTTCCGAAAAAGGCTACCGCAGCGGAGAAAGCGATCGCTGCACGGCGGGTGTTCCAAAACCCCTTTGAAACTCCTTCCGCTTTACGCAGTGCATCAGGAACGGCTCTGCCTTTCCTGTGCTCTCTCGTACGCCTTGATGATATCCTGCACCAAGCGATGGCGGACAACGTCCTTGTCTGAGAAGGTCAAGCGCTCAATCCCCTTGATACCTTTGAGAATCTTGACGGCTTCCTTCAGACCGGACTTTGCCCCGTTGGGCAGGTCGATCTGCGTAATATCGCCGGTAATTACCATTTTTGAATTATGACCGAGACGTGTCAAAAACATCTTCATCTGCTCCGAGGTGGTATTCTGCGCCTCGTCCAGAATGATAAAGCTGTCGTCCAGTGTCCGACCGCGCATATACGCCAGCGGCGCGACCTCGATATTCCCGCGCTCGAGATACTTCTGGTAAGTTTCCGCACCCAGCATATCAAACAGCGCGTCATACAGAGGACGCAGATAGGGGTCGACCTTGCTCTGGAGGTCACCCGGCAGGAATCCCAGCTTTTCTCCCGCTTCTACGGCGGGTCGCGTCAGGATGATGCGGTTGACTTCCTTGGAGCGGAAGGCGGTGACCGCCATCGCGACCGCAAGGTAGGTCTTGCCGGTACCGGCAGGGCCGACGGCGATGGTGATGGTGTTTTCCTCGATAGCCGTACAGTACCGCTTTTGTCCGTGCGTTTTCGGCTTGATGGGCTTTCCCTTTGAGGTGACGCACACACAGTCGCTCGCCAAAGCCTCGATCTTTTCCTCGCTGCCTTCGTTGACCAGAGAGATGCAGTAGGTGATGTTCTGCTCCGAAAGCTGTTCGCCGCGATTCAAAAGCGACAATAGACTGTCGATGACCTTGGTTGCCTTCAGTACACCCTCCGCGTCGCCGGAGATTTTCAGCTCGCTGTCACGGGCGTGAACGCGTACCCCGAACTCGTCCTCGATGATTTTGATATTGCTGTCAAAACTGCCGAAGAGAGCCGCGGCGTGTTCCATTCTGTCGATGTTGATGATCTGCTCCATATACGCCTCAATACTATCATAATACAGAAAAATAGTCTTCTGCTTATAATTAGTATAATAGTATAGCATGATATTTTATAAAAGTCAACCATTTTTTAAAGGCGTCGGAAAAATAATTGTGTTACATTTTTACAGTTTTGTTAAAAAATGTGAGAAAACCCCTGACCGGAAAGTGAATAACTGTGCGGAAAGCGGTAAATATACGCAAATGTTGACATTCCGCGCCCGAAAGAGTATAATATCGGGTGGATTTTCAGGAGCAGACACAGGAATGCTCCGCTTTTACAGGGATAAAAAGTACCTTTCATGACAGGAGAGGATGAAAATGCGGCGTTTTTTGTGCGCGGCGCTGGCAGCGTTGATGCTGCTGTCGCTTGCCGCCTGCGGACAGGATGATCCCGGGACGGAAAGCACGGACGATGTGACCGCGGCGGTGACGCAGCAGGCTTCTGCAACCGCGGAGCCGACCGAGGAACCGGCCAAGGGCTGTCACGACGTCGTCAGCCTTGATTTTATCAATACCTTTGACCGTACCCCCTCGATGGAGGAACAGCCGGTTTATGATAAGGACGGTCTGACCCTCACGGCGAAATCGCTGGAGTACGATCCCGTCGACGGTCCCACGATCATGCTGAGCGTCCGCAACGATACGGATCGGGACCTGCTGATCCAGAACGACTATACCACCGTCAACGGCTATATGATCAAACCCGACGTCGACATTCAGATCCGCCCCGGAAAAAAGAGCGAAGCGCCGATGTCGATCTCGTATCTCGGACTGGCGATGGCGGATATCCATTCTCTGAGCGAGGTGGAATTCTCCCTGAGGATCCTCGACAGCAAGACCTACGAGGTGATCGGGACCACTCCGCCGGTAAAGCTGACCCTCACCGGCACACAGCCGCCCGCAGAGCCCGATACAAGCGGACAGCTCGCCTATGACGCCGACGGCGTCAGAGTGATACTGCGCGGCATCAAGCACGATACGATGTTTGAAAGCGACTCGGTGCTGATGGTCTATATGGAAAACAACACCGACAAAACGATTTCTGTCCAGAACAGCAAGCTGACCGTCAACGGCTGTGATATCACCGCGACCATGGGGACGGTACTGCTTCCCCATAAGCGCGCCGTCGATAAGATCGACCTGTTCAACAGCGATCTGGACGAGCACGGCATTGCCTCTCTGGATTCTGTTGACGTTACCTTTGAGATCAACGATTACGAGGAATGGAAGCCGATCGCGAAAACCGATTCGGTCGCGTTGGAGCCGCTCATGATCGAGCCTGCGTCAGAGATCCCTGCCGGGGAGGAAAAAGCCGAAGAAGCGGCGACTGCTCCGACAGAATAATACAGCATAACAAAGGACCCGCCTATCCGGCGGGTCCTTTTTTGTCCAAGCCCGAGTCATCGGGTTGAGTTTTGTAGGAGATACAATACCGAAGCCGGAATACTGTCAAAGTATCCAGACGGAATCTTTGTATGAGTTAGTCGATCTCAACCATAACCTTCTCGTTCTTGCGGATAGCAGCTGAGCGGGCAACGGTACGGATTGCTTTTGCAATACGACCCTGTTTGCCAATGATCCTGCCCATATCGCCCTCTGCAACATGGATGTGGTATACAGTGGTACCCTCTTCGTTCGGTTCGTCAACGGTTACGGAAACCGCATCGGGTTCTTCTACCAAACCCTGTGCAATAGTAAGAAGTAAGTCTTTCATAATTATGGTCCTTTCGCAATTAGATAATGCCTGTGTTCTTTAACAGTGATTTGACGGTATCGGTCGGCTGTGCTCCCTTAGCGATCCACTCTTTCACCTTGTCAGCGTCGACCTTGATCTCAGACGGCTCAGTGGTGGGATTGTAGGTGCCAATCTCCTCGATAAAGCGGCCGTCACGCGGATAACGCGAATCGGCTACTACGATACGATAGAAGGGGTTCTTCTTAGCGCCCATTCTTCTCAATCTGATCTTTACCATGGTGTTTACCTCCTCTTGTTAGAATAGTTTTTATATTATCAACCAATGTAGTGATTGGTGAATAAACGGTTGAACATCCGGCGGTCCGGCCGGCATCAGAAGCCGGGGAATCCGCCTGAGCCCATGGGCGGCATACCGCCGCCGCTCATCATGGAGCGCAATTTTTTGCCTTTTTTGCCCTTGGAGTTCAGCGTGCGCATCATTTTCTGCGTCTGCTCGAGCTGCTTGATAAGGCGGTTGACCTCTTCGACGGATCTGCCGGAGCCCTTGGCGATCCTGCGCTTTCGCGAGGGATTCATCAGACCGGGCTTGGCTCTTTCGGCGGGCGTCATGGAAAGGATGATCGCCTTGTTCCAGTCAAGCTGCTTTTCGTTGATCTCCATGTCGTCCAGCTTGTTGCCGATGCCGGGCAGCTTGGAGAGGATGCCCTTGATGGGACCCATTCCCTTGATCTGCTCGTACTGGTCAAGCATATCGTTGAAGTCCATTTTGTTCTTCATCATTTTTTCGGCAAGCTCTTCCGCCTTTTTCTGGTCGAGCTTCTGCTCCGCCTGTTCGATCAGCGACAGGACGTCGCCCATGCCGAGGATCCTCGACGCCATACGGTCGGGGTGGAACAGCTCCAGATCCTCCAGCTTTTCGCCGGTACCGGCGAACTTGATGGGCTTGCCGGTGACCGCCTTGACAGACAGCGCCGCGCCGCCGCGGGTATCGCCGTCCAGCTTTGTCAGGATAACACCGGTGATCTCGAGCATCTCGTTGAAGGTCTTCGCGACATTGACCGCGTCCTGACCGGTCATCGAGTCGATGGTCAGCAGGATCTCGTTGGGGTGGACCTCAGCCTTGATGTCCTTGAGCTCCTGCATCAGCTGTTCATCTATATGCAGACGTCCGGCGGTATCGAGGATCACGATATCGTTGCCGTAGTCCTTGGCGTGCTTGATGGCTTCCTTTGCGATTTTGACGGGATTCGCGGTACCCATCTCAAAGACCGGCACCTCTGCCTTCGCGCCGACGACCTTCAGCTGTTCGATCGCCGCGGGACGATAGATATCGCACGCGACCAGCATCGGGCGGTGGTCCTGTTCTCTGAACCATTTGCCCAGCTTTGCGGCATGGGTGGTTTTACCGGCGCCCTGAAGACCGCACAGCATGATGATCGTCGGGGGCTTTGAGCTGAACTCGATGCGCGCGGATTCCGCACCCATGAGGTTGGTCAGCTCCTCGTTGACGATCTTGATGACCATCTGCGCGGGAGTCAGGCTCTCCATGACGTCCGCGCCGACAGCGCGCTCGGTCACGCGGTTGGTGAAATCCTTCGCTACCTTAAAGTTGACGTCCGCCTCAAGAAGTGCCAGACGCACCTCGCGCATCGCTTCCTTGACGTCGCTCTCATTGAGCTTGCCCTTGTTCCTGAGCTTTTTGAACGCATTCGTGAGTTTTTGAGACAGTCCTTC
>ONAS01000080.1 GCA_900315815.1 uncultured Eubacteriales bacterium | reverse complement strand
TCACATCACCTGTCATCTCGGCATATCTTAAATAGAGATGGCGGATACCTCCTCGATTCTGTTCAGTATAGACCGGATCGGGGCGCTTGGCGATAAAGCCATAAAAATCCGCGGTGATGCGGTTGAATATTTCCGGGGAAAGGCGGCAGTCGATGCACGGGACGATGCGGTGACTGTGACGCGCGTAAAAGCCCATGGTAACCTCGCCGTTTTTGTCGAGTCCGACAGGGATCATCGCCTTGTTGCGGTAGCCGTCAATATTCTCTGAGGGAATTATATCGTTCACCAAAGCACCGTCCAGCTTGCCGATGCGGGTGATGCAGTCGATGACCTTCTGCCGTTTCGCTCTCAGCTCCGCCTCATACGCGATATGGCGGTACACACACCCGCCGCATTGGCGCGATACGGGACAGTCCGGCTCGATCCGGTCAGGCGACGGCGCAAGGATCTCCTCGACCCTTGCGTACGCGACATTCTTCTTTACCTTGAGGATCCTCGCGTCAAGGATATCGCCGACAGCGGTATTCGGGATAAACACGACGACGCCCTCTTGCGTACGGGCGACGCCGTCCCCGTCAGAGGTCAGCGCGGTGATCTGAAGTTGGATGATATCATTTTTGGACAGCATAACAGTACCTACCGTGTAACTGGATTGAAGGGCTTTCGGAAAGCCGAAGTCCCGTTCATATGAATTCATTATACAGTACGGGCGGTCGTTATTTTTCTGAAGCGGAATAATATTTACATTTTTGTCACCCACTTGCACTTTATGTCAAATGATGGTAGAATATAGGGTACGAAAAAAGAAACAGTCATTTTCCCGCCCGAATGACGCGCGGGGCAACTACACATGATACATAAGGGGATTCATTATGAACTACGATCATCTTTTGGATACTTGCAAAAGAATTCATTTTATCGGGATCGGCGGCTCGGGCATGTGCCCGCTCGCGGAGATCCTGCACAGCGAAGGCTTTGCCCTTTCCGGCTCTGACTGCAACGAAAGCGATACGCTGGAGCGAATCAAGGGCTACGGCATCAAGGTGTACATGGGTCACCGCGCCGAAAACATCGAGGGCGCCCAGCTGATCGTCTATACCGCGGCGGTAAAGCCGGATAATCCCGAGCTTGTCGCGGCAAAGGAGCAGGGCATTCCCGCCATCGAGCGCAGCGTCATGCTGGGTATCGTCACCCGCAGATACAAGCGCAGCATCGCCGTTTCCGGCACCCACGGAAAAACCACCACGACCGCTATGCTCAGCCAGCTTCTGATCGGCGCGGGCTTTGATCCGTCCGCGATCATCGGCGGCAAGCTGCCCTTCATCGGCGGCAACAGCTATGTCGGTCAGAGCGATATCATCGTCTGCGAGGCGTGCGAGTATGTCGACACCTTCCTTGAGCTGAACCCGTATATTTCCATCATCCTCAACATCGACGCGGACCATCTGGATTATTTCAAGACGCTGGATAATATCATCAAGTCCTTCAACAAGTTCAGCCACCTGACCACCGGTCTGATCGTTTACAACGGTGATGACGAGAACGTGCTGGAGGCGCTCGAAGGCGTCGACCTTCCGATGATCTCGTTCGGCTTCCGCAAGACCAACGATTACTATGTATCGAACCTAAGAGATATCAAGGGCGCATATAAGGAATTCGACCTGATGCACAAGGGCGAAAAGCTCTGCGACATCGCGCTGAAGGTTCCCGGCAGACACAATATCTACAACGCGCTTGCCGCGGCTGCAACCGCTCATTATCTCGGCGCGACTCCCGCACAGATCGCGGAGCATCTGCACGCGTTCACCGGCGTTCACAGACGCTTTGAGATCTTAGGCTCTCCGCGCGGCATCACCGTCGCGGATGATTTTGCTCACCATCCCACAGAGCTGACCGCTTCCCTGTCTGCCGCGATGGAAATGGGTTATAAAAAGGTATGGGCGATCTTCCAGCCGCATACCTTCAGCCGCACCGCGCTGCTGCTGGATGACTTCGCCACAGCGCTGAGCATCCCCGACGTCGCGATCATCTCCGAGATCCTCGCCGTCCGCGAGACCAACACCTACAACATCTACAACACCGATCTCGGCGCAAAGGTCCCCGGCAGTCTGTGCATCGATACCTTTGACGATATCACTGAGTATATCGCAGAGCACGCCGAGGAAGGCGATCTGGTGCTGACGCTCGGCGGCGGCAACGTCTACATGTGTGCGAATCAGATCCTCAAGGCGCTCAGCACAGAGGAATAATACGATCATAAAAACGAAACAGCCCTTCGGACACCATGGTCCGGAGGGCATTTTTTGGCAGAAAAACAGGCGGTCGATATGACCGCCTGCCGGATGGATCAATAATTGGTCTTTGCGCTGTCGGGGATCCTTTCCTCGAGCGTCAGGGTCAGATTGCCGGTCCTGCCGTTGCGCTCTACCTCGAACTCGACCTGATCGCCGACGGATTTAGAGGAAATGATCGTCTTGATATCCGCGGCTTCCTTGACGTTTTCACCGTCGATCGAGATCACGCGGTCGCCCTTCTGGAAGCCCGCCTTATCGGCGTTGGAGCCGCTTTCGACAGAGTTGACATAACAGCCTGCCTCGCTGGTGCCGTAGTAGTACCACGAATAGAGCGGGTTGGTCAGATCGACAAAGGTCATGCCGGTATCCGCCTTGCCGCGGACGTAACCGTACTGCTTGAGGTCGCCGAGCACCTTCATCGCGGAATTGATCGGGATGACAAAGCCGATGTTATCGACCTCGCCGGAATAGTTCTTCGCGACGACGATGCCTACCAGTTCGCCCTGACCGTTGAACATACCGCCGCCGGAGTTGCCGGCGTTGATAGCCGCGTCGGTCTGCATGAGGTTCATGGTCTTGCCGTCAACGACGATGGAACGGTCGAGAGCGGAAACGATGCCTTCGGTCACGGAGCCGCCGAGCGTACCGAGCGGGTTGCCGATGATGACGCTCTTGTCGCCGACCTGAAGCTGATCGGAATCGCCGATGATCGCACAGGACAGTTCCTTATCCCCCGCATCGATCTTGATCAGCGCGACGTCAAGCTCTTCGTCCGCGCCGATGAGCTGTGCGGAATAGCTTTCGCCGGAGCGCAGGGTAACGGTGATCTCCTTTGCGCCGTCGATCACGTGGTTATTGGTGATGATGGTGCCGTCCTCGCTGATGATAACGCCGGAGCCTGCGCCCTGAACGATGTACTGACCGTAAAAGTCAGAGGTCTGGACGACCTCGGTCGTGATCTCAACAACGGAATTTGCCGCGACCTCGGTGATCTCAGAGGTCGTTTTATCGACCAGCGTCGTGCCGGCTGAGGTCTCGGACGCCTCCACCTTATGAACGACCAGCGCGTCGCTGCCGGAGTAGCTGCTGCCGGTCATCCCCAGCTTGCTTGCGAGGATGCTTCCGCCGAAGCCCGCCGCGCCTGAGAACAGGATGCAGATGATCAGAAGTGCGGCGATCGCACCCTTGCTCATCCCGGATTTCTTCTTGGTGTGCGGGTCGCGCGGCTCTCTCTGACGCTCGGGTTCTTCGTGACGGGTAAAGGAGCGATGATAATAGCCGTCGTCTCCGTAGCCGCCCGCGGTGCGCTGAGAGGTTCCCGCGGTATGATAAGCGGGAGAAGCGGGCGTCTGCTGAGGTCTGTACATATCCGCATAAGGATTGGGATACGACGAGGTGTGTGCAGGCTGTGAAGCGGGCTGCTGTGTATGCTGTACATAAGGATTATAGCTTGAAGCAGACGGCGCGGCTGTCGGGATATCCCCGTACAGGCTCGTTGCCGAATCATCTGTCACAGGCTGTGACGCCGACGTCTTGTCCGCAGCGGGAGTATCGTTGTTGTCAGGCTCGCCGTTGTATCTGTCATAATTCTCGAAAAAGTCTTCATTCATGATGATGTCCTCCTTAGGAATCGGTTTCGTTTTTGAGTACCCGTCGGGATGCTCTCTCTTGAGTACGGTATTAGAATATCCCCGTAAAGTGAAAAATCACTGACACCCAGGTGAATTATCTTTGAATAATTTATGAACAAACTATGAACAGCCCGTCCTGCGCTTTTTGGCAGAACGAGCTGTTTTTTTCACTGACAGCGCTGTTTATCGATGACCATCTGCAGATACGGCAGAAGCTCAAAGCCCATCCGCTCATACAGACGTTTGGCGCCCTCATTGTAATCCTCCACCTCGATGCGGAACCGCATGGCGGGGATCTCGCGTTTCAGGTATTCAAAGAAAGCGGTGCCCATCCCCTTTCCCCGGTAAGGCGGTTCGATGTAGATCTCCTCGATCGTGACGGAAATGCCGCCCGCCTCCTGGGAAAACGTTCTGGACAGCAGCGCGAAGCCGCACGGCACGCCCTCCCATTCAAAGATGTACCCCTTGAGATAGGTATCGGAGCGCATCATCTCGTTGAAGGTGACCTCATAGTTTTCGATCGGCACGGGCGCGTTGACCGCGTCGGTATGGTAGAACTTGTCGACAAAGTCGAAATACAGATTTTTGTCATCACTGCGGATCTCCCTGAACATTTCTTCACCTTCCTGTTCTGAACAGCCTTTGCGCGTTTTTATACATGATATTGTCAAAATCCTCCCTCGAAACGGCGTCGCGGAATTCGTTGAAGTATTCCTGATACAGCGAGCGGTCGCCGGTGCGGTTATGCAGATAGGTATCTTTGCCGTCGATCGGGTTGTCCGAGCCGAACAGTATCTTCTCACTCCCCCATCTCCGGATCGCTTCCAGCGTGCTTCTGACAGGGACCCAGGTGGTGTCGCCGTAGAGATTCGACAGCTTTCCGAGCAGCTCGATCGCCTCACTGTTGTCCGTCCCCAGATCCATATGCACCATCACGAAATCCAGCTCGGGATGGCGCTTTGCCGCGTTGTACAGATGGACGGAGCGCGCTTCCTCGCACCCGCCGGTATGGGACACGATCGGCAGACCGTATTCCGCCGCCAGCCGATAGATCGGCTCCAGGCGTTCGTCATCGGGCGCAGTGCGTGAATGATACGGATGGAATTTGAAGCCGTATACGACGTCGCGGTTTTCCCGCAGCAGTGCTTTGAACGTATCATCCGGCAGCTCACTGTGGATCTTCAGCCACGGGACAGCGCCGATCCTGTCGGGATTCTCACGCGCGAACCGTATGGTATCGCGGAAAACCTCATTCTGCGGCTTTTGCAGCTCAGCGGGGATCGGATTGCCGACATGGTCGAACTCGACAGCCTCGCCGTTCGACACCAGAGAAAAATCGATGCCGTACTTCTCCATGGAGTATAAAACGTTCTCCGGGGACAGATCGAAGCCGGTAAAGGTACCGATATGGACATGCGAATCTATAATCATTATCATCACCGCTCTTATCATACCTGTTCCGGCGGAAAATTGCAAGCTATATTATATGTATGCGCTCAGATGAGCGCTGTTATTTTTTGAAGCACCGTTTGTCATAGCTCGGATTGAACGCGTAGAAATTCTTGCTGTCCAGCTTGTCGGTCAGAAGCCGCAGGTTTTCGCCGAACCGCTGATAATGGACGACCTCTCTCGCTCTGAGAAAACGGATCGGGTCGATGACGTCGGGATCGTCGCAGAAGCGCAGGATGTTGTCATAGGTCGTGCGCGCCTTCTGCTCCGCGGCTAACGATTCATGAAGATCGGTGATCGGATCGCCCTTGACCGCGAGCGCCGCCGCGTTGAACGGCATTCCGGAAGCGGACGCGGGATAGACGCCCGCGGTGTGCTCGACGAAATACTGGTCGAAGCCCGCTTCCCTGATCTGCTCCTCACTCAGATCACGGGTCAGCTGGTACACGATCGCGCCGATCATCTCAAGGTGATTCAGCTCCTCCGTGCCGACGTCCGTGAGGGTCGCCTTCAGCTCGGGCAGCGGCATCGTGAACCGCTGGGACAGATAGCGGGTCGATGCGCCCAGCTCGCCGTCGGGACCGCCGTACTGGGTGATGATCAGCTTTGCGAGGGCGGGATTGGTGTTTTTGATCCTGACCGGGTATTGCAGCTGCTTTTCATATACAAACATACGCTACGCCTCCATATCCCACGGCCACGGATCCTTGACCCATGACCATGTATTCGTTTGATTCTCCCGCTTGGTCAGCGGACCGAACCGAGATTCGAACTGCTCGATCAGCGGTCTGAGCTCCTGCGCGTAACGGTTTCTCAGCGCGAGCATCTCCGTATCGCCGGGATGGGTGTCCAGAAACATGTCGATATCGGTTATCGTGAATCGATAGGTACCGATCTTTTTGAGCAGCATCTGACGCTCATTCATCCCTCTCACCTCCGCAGGCGCTGCCGTAGAACGGCTTGTGAAGCGCACGGAAGATGGTGCCGTTTTCATAGCCCAGCACCGGCTTGCACAGCTCGGGCGCATACGGCTGGAAAGGCACGTAAGCCATCGCCTCCGCGGTATCGGCGGGCAGCGGCGCGATACCGTACTCCGCCGTCAATTGCTTTGTATCCATTGTGTATACTCCTTTTGTCTTAATGTAGTCTGAGCCTACAATACATTATATGAATACGCGGCGAGAGTGTGAAGCGCAGGAAAACCGTGCCTTCGGCACGCAGTTTTCGCATCACCATCGCCCGTTGCCGTCTCAGCGGCAAACCGGGCGGGCACTGTCAGCTTGTTTTTGCATTATGAGGAACGAGCAGTCTCTGATAACGCAAGAAGAGCCCTGCCGAAGCAGAGCTCTTTGGGTGCGGATAAATTGACAGGGAGTTTAATTTTCCCAGCCGTTGATGGTGTAGGTGCTGCCGGGTTCGATGGCCAGATCATTGGTCTGGTTCCATTTGTTGCCCCAGTTGTTCTCGGTGGTAGCGCCGTTCATGCGGCAGAAGATGATGTTGGAGAAGCCTTCGGGGATATCGACTGAATACAGATTGTCGCCGGCATACTTCATGTTCACCCAGGTGTAGTTGTCACCCTCGAAGAAGTACGCTGCAAAGCGGGCGCCTGCCTGCTTCCACTCGGAGGAAGGAACCATGTACATCTTGCCGGTGTCGTAGTGCGGAGTGGTGGGAGTGGGACTGTCGGGATCGTAGGTCCACTCGCCGTAGAGGTAATGACCGTCGTCGTCCGTCTCGTCAAGGCAGTAGATCGCGTTCTGTCCGAGATACGCGACCTCGATATCGGTGGTCTGAGCGGTATCGTTGCCGTCGTTGAAGATGACCTTGTCGGTGGTATAGACGGATACCTCATAGATGTCCTGACCGAACTCGTTGGTGCCGACGGAATAGATCGGCTCGCCGGGCCAGATGCCCTCGGTTTCATCGCTCCATACATACGCATAGACGGAATCCCAGTACTTATTGTTGGTGAAGTAGATGGTGGTCTGCTGGCCGGGATCGTAGGGATCGGTGGGAGGATCGGTCGGGATGGGAGGATCGGTGGGATCGGTCGGCGGTACTGTCGGAGGAGCGGTCGTCGGCTGTGTGGGATCCTCGCCCTTGATGCGGACGTTGATCTTGTAGCTGTCGGGGAGCTTCATGCCTGCGATGAATCTCTGGATCACGGTCGCGTCAAGGATCGTAACTTCGCCGTCCTGATCGACGTCGCCGATGATATCATACAGATCGGATTTCTTTTCAAGACCTGCGAGAACGCGCTGGATACGGTTTGCGTCGAGGACTGTGACCTCGTCGTCATCGTCCACGTCGCCCATGAGCTTGCCTGCGCCGGGACCGGTTGTGACAGGCTGTGTCGGCGGCTGCGTAACGGGCTGGGTCGGAGGCTCGGTCGCGTCCGGCTCGTCATAGAGGTATACGACGTTGGTCACGCCCGCCTCATAATAGCCGGAGGCGTTCGCGGGAGTGTAATGCTTGCGGTTGAGAGTCGTGACCGGAGCGGTGGTGTAGGTCGCGTTGGAGCTGACGTTGGTGTACTGCTTGGTGACGTCTGCGGATACCTGCTTACCGGTCTTGAGGTCGATATGAGAGGTGACGATCCTGTTGTTGAAGGAGACGACGCCGCCCTTGATCCATGCCTCGCCGGATACGGTGTAGCCCTGCTCGCCCTGTCCGGGGACCTGCATATCATTGTAGTGGAACATGACATAGCAGGAGGTCGCGGGTACGTCGATGTACTTCCAGCCGCTGCCCATGGAGGTATCGTTCTTCAGACCTGCGGTCGCCTTGGTCTGGCTCGGCCAGTCGCCCAGAGGCTCTCTGCCCTCGTCGTCGTACGCGTAGCAGAGGATGGTACCGCTGACGTTCTTGAACTTGGTATCGGCGATATAGTAGTGGACGCGGGTGGTGGTATTGGTGAGCGCCTTATAATAGAAGTTGAATACGGCGGGATGATCCGCGTCAAAGATACCGCGGGTCATAGCGGGATAGCGGGTGGTATCCAGCTCGTAGCCCATGATGGCGGTCGCAGGGATCGCGTAAGGATCGCCGTTGCGCATGCGGTACTTCATCGGCGTCTTGATCTTGGCGCCGCCGGAGGTGTTGTAGAAGTTGACGGTCAGATAATCCGACTTGATGTTGCGGGTGTAGTAGAACTTGACGGTCGTGGTGGTGCCTGCGACGACAGCGCCGGAGATCGCGTTGCCGGAAGCGGTGGACTCTGCCTTGTCAAAGTCGTGGTCGAACAGGATCGCGAGATCCTTGGAGGCGCGCCATGTCTGACCTTCCTTATACTTCGCGGTCTCGGTCAGCTTCTTGGTATAGGTGCCGGTCGCGGAATCGCTTGGCGTCAACCTTGCGCTGGAGAACGTCTGGAACCGCTTCCTCATCTCGCCGATGGAATGGAAGCTGTTCCTCGACCAGTTCAAGTCC
>ONAS01000073.1 GCA_900315815.1 uncultured Eubacteriales bacterium | reverse complement strand
GCTCGCTGACAAGCTCGGCACGGATACGACCGAATTCTTTCTGCCGAGGGATTTCGGAGAATTCTGCTGCGGGTGTACGCGCTGTTTTGTCGAAGACGAAACAAAATGCCCGCATTATGAAAAGCTCTCCTCGATCACGCAGGCGATCGATGAAGCGGATGTGATCATCCTGGCAAGCCCCGTATACGTCTTTCACCCCACAGGCGCGATGAAGGCGTTTCTGGATCACTACGGCTGGCGCTGGATGGTCCACCGCCCCGATGAACGGATGTTCAAAAAGCAGGGCGTGTGTATCTCCACCGCCGCGGGCAGCGGAATGAGATCGACCAACAAGGATATGGGGCACAGTCTGTTTTACTGGGGCGTCGCCAAGGTTTACAAATACGGGATCGGCGTCGCCGCCGTTGACTGGGACTGCGTCAGCGAGAAGAAGAAAAACGCGATCGGCAAGGCGACCGATTCGATCGCCGCAAGGATCCGCAGAAGGAACGGCAAGGTGAAGCCGGGTCTGAAAACCAAAGGCTTCTTCGGGCTGATGCGCCTTTTGCAAAAGAACGGCTGGAACAAAGCGGACATGCGCTACTGGAAGCAAAAGGGCTGGACGGGTAAGGAACGCCCGTGGTAAGCGCTATCGAAAGCAGAAGGCTTCCGGACAAAAAAGCATTTGAGCCGATCATGGCACAGCGAAAGCGTTAAGCGGACGCAGAAACGCCGCAGATGACGATCTGCCGAAAAGCAACAAGCGGTTGCTTTTCACGGCGGCATATCTGTGTTATCATTCAGACAGGAGGTGTTTCCATGGAATCAAAGGATATTATTTTTGAACTCAGGACAAAGCACGGTCTGTCACAGGATGAGCTTGCCGAAAAGGTTTTTGTGACCCGTCAGGCGGTATCGCGCTGGGAGAACGGCGAAACGGTGCCGAACACCGAAACGCTGAAGCTGCTGTCCGAACTTTTCGGCGTTTCCATCAACACATTGCTGGGCGCCCCGCGTCAGCTCATCTGCCAGTGCTGCGGCATGCCTCTCGAGGATGCGCTCATCGGCAGGAATCGGGACGGATCGCTGAACGAGGATTACTGCAAATGGTGCTATGCCGACGGATCCTTCACCTACAGCGATATGGACGATCTGATCGACGTCTGTATCCCTCATATGGTCACAGAGGGTTTTTCCGAGGAGCAGGCGCGCGCATACATGAAAGAGATGCTGCCGAAGCTGGATTACTGGAAACGGTACAAGGAGCTCGGCGGCGACGGGCAATTCGACGCTTTCAAAAAGAAGCTGATCGAAGAGATCAACGCGCTTTCTGTCGAGGGTATGCCGAAGGTCGAAAAGCTGAACGCTCTTGTCGGGAAATTCGTTAATTTGGCATATCGGCTTCCCAACGGATCGCTTGTGAAATTTCTCGATGACCGGGCGACCTATCTGGGGACGCAGCTCGCGTCGGAGTTCGACGGAGACCGGTGCTTCGGTGTTCTTGCGAATATGGATTTCATCCTGATCTGCACCTACGGCGCAGACGGCGCCGACCCGGAGCTCGTCCTGTACAAAAAGAGATAACTGCGAAAGCGGAAAGGATCGGATAACATGGCCGACAATCAAACAAGGTTCACCAAATGGATCTCATGGCTGTTCCTGCTGTATTTTGTGATACTGTCTGTCGAGAGAGTGCAGAGTCTTGTCCGCGCGATCGCGCAGGGCGGCCTCTTCCCCGCGCCGTTTGACGGATTCGTCAATCTGACCGCGATCCTCTCGCTGTGCGCGGCGGTGATCATGCTCCTGCTGTTCAACCGGTCTTTCTGGCAATCGCTGGTATCCTCCGCCGTACCGGACTATTCTGCCCTGACGATCACCTCCGGCGTGATCCTCGTATCGGGAATGGTCCATACCGGGTTCACGATCCCGCCGATCCAGTTCGCCGCTTACGGAATGCTGATCGTCGCGATGATCCTGCGGACGGCGTCGCTGTCGCGTGACGCGAAAAACCGCTTTTCCCAATGGTACTCTCTGGTATATCTGACCGCTTTCTCCATGGCGATCCCCGTGGTCTATCACTCTGCGATCACGCAGGCGGCGCTGTTCCATTTTATCGAGGCGGACGTCATGCTGCTGCTGGCGGTCTCCTTCACCGTGATGCTCAGAAGGCTCTTCCTCGGTCAGGGAGATAACCTGCTTTTGTGGATCCCGTTCCTCATCATGGCAGTCGGCGACGCGATCGTGCTGTGGATGAGATGGTCGGAGGAGGTCAATTCCTTCGTGCTGATCTTTGCGGCGCTGTCAGCCGCGCTGTTCCTTATCGGCAAGCCTGTTTTCAGCCTGAAAAAGAAAGGCTGACGATACGGTCAGGGGATAGCAAAAAAGCAATAAAAAGATACGGCCTCTCACACCGATCGTCGATCCGGTGCGGGAGGCCGTTTTTCCGTGAATATTCTGTTTTGATCGATCGGCTCCGTCATCCATCCGGCTTCTTCGAAAAGCAGATGATCCGGTTGGCTTCCCGAAAGCCTCTGCAAGCTCCTTAGCCGTGTGACCGGTCTGCATCTTCGCCGCCATCACGGCGAACTCCTCCGCGTTCTCAGCGGAGACCTTTCTGCTTCGAATCATCATATCCGATTCAGTCCGTCTGCGTACCCGACAGACCGATCTCCTCCGCGTAGGGACGCATCCCGTCGATGCAGATCGCGGCAACCTCGGATACTTCCATTCCGAGCATCTCACAGCCCTTGCGGATCAGGTCGCGGTCGCATTTGGCGGCGAACTTCTTGTCCTTGAATTTCTTCATAAAGCTCTTGGTATTCAGGTCGGTGATGCCGTTCGGGCGCATCCTCGCCGCGGCCTGGATGATACCCGTCAGCTCGTCGACCGTATACAGGCTCTTTTCCAGCTCCGTCAGCGGCTCGACGTCGGTGCAGATGCCCCAGCCGTGGCTCATGATCGCGCGGACGTCCTCTTCGGATACACCTTCGGCAAGCAGTTCCTTTTCGGTGTGCTGTAAGTGCTCCTCGGGGAACCTTTCATAGTCGTAATCGTGCAGATAGCCGATCGCCATCCAGTGCTCCTCATCCGCGCCGAAGCGCCGTGCCATCGCGCCCATCGCGTAGCAGACATTCAGGGAATGGACGATAAGATGATCCCGGGTGACCTGCGAATCGTTCAGTTCTTTTGCTTTTTCCAAAGTCAGCTTCATGGTATTCAGCTCCCGATCATTGATTCTGTACGCTTATCCTACCACAATCCGCGCCTCGGTTCAACTGTTTCTCGCAACACTTTACGGACAATATTTTGCCATCTTTCTGTTTTCTATATCAAAAGCCGTATCGAATCATTTACAATTGATTTGTTACTGATGATAAGATCCCGGCAAAAAATCAGTTGGCAAAATTTTTCAAAAGGAAAGGATAGTCAGAAATGAAAACAAAGCTCACAACATCAAAACTCATCGCTCTGTTGACAATCGCGGCATTGATTCTCTCCATGTGTGCCATGATAGCCGGCTGCGGCGACGACAAGGACAAAAAGGACGCAACCTCCGCTTCTTCGAAGCCCGCTGAGACGGCCGCGGTACAGGCGACCGAAAAGTCTGCCGACGTCAACCAGGGAAGTCAGGACAGCGGTAATCAGGACAGTGATACCCAGGACAGCGGCAATCAGGATGCCGGCTCGGGCAGCGAAGAAAAATATGCCGGTCTGAGCATGGGCGAAGCGTGCAACATCGCTCTCCAGAATACAGCCGACCACGGCGGTCAGGTCGTCACCATCGCCGATCCCGGCGAATACAACGGCGAAGCCTGCTGGAAGGTCGTTGTTCAGACTACCACCACCACTTATCTGGTCTGCTATGTCACCCCCGTTCGCTGTGATATCGAAGAGTATATCCCTGAGGACAGCATTTTCAACGACAGCTTCGCGGGCACCTCTCCGCAGGATGCTGCGAACCTTGCCCTGGATGCAACAGGTACCGGCGCTACGGTCATCAGCACGATCCAGAGCGAATACGCGGGCGCCGATGCGTGGGAAGTCATGACAGTGGATACAGAAGGCAATTACCATCTCTTCTATATTCAGGACGGCATATGCTATCCCGCATAACAGCCGATCGGATCATTTATGAATACAGTGTGAATGCCCGTCAGCAGCATTCGCAGCACGCAGGGGCGCCGAAGGGCGTCCCTGCTTCTGTTTTACGGACAGACGCGCGGTTCAGCCAAAGCAAAAACACAGGTCAGGTGACATAATGTCGTACCTGACCTGCGCTGCTTTACTTATTGATTTTTCGTATTCATTTTTCGACCAGCAGGAAATGATCGGGAAAACAGTATTTCAAAAGTATCTCAGCTTTGTTTTGCTAAGGCTGCGAACTCATCTATGCTGCAGGTATATTCTACTGTCGCGTCTGCACCCGAGAAAATGAGGAATTCGCTAAGGCCGTATTCCTTTCCGTTATCCGCCCAATCGTAGGTATAGCCGAGCCGCGTCCAAGGATACGGGTTATCTTCAGAATACGACACGGTAACATTGGAATCAAACCATTCCTTGAACATGGCGTCAAATTCATCGTTGCCTGTCGGCTGATAAGTCGTCTCCATTTCGGCGGTGGGATCTGCCACATAGGCGGGTCGGCACAGCAGGTCGGCGTACCCAACAACTGATGGAGACGCTCTGCCCAATCGGTGACGTCCTTATCGTTGTTTTTCACCCATTCGACCATCTCACCCGCGGAAGTACACCACACGTTGCCCCACTTGAGCGTGATAGTCTCACCGGCAGGATAGCTGTCGGGGTATTTGTGTATGACTGTCACAAGTACCTTGTCGCCTTCCCAGACAACACGATCGTCATCCTTGGTGATATTGACCTGCGGCATGATTTCATCCTCGTCGGCATCTATCGCATCGCGTACCGCTCTTGCGTACAATTCATCATTATCAGGCTTTTTCAGAGGAGAAGACAAACCGGCAAGATACCGCTGGATCCAAGCCGCGTCGAGGATGGTCACTTCGCCGTCGCCGTCGACGTCTGCCGCCTTTTCGATGTATACGACAACAGACAGATTGACGAGCTTACGCTGGATGCATGTCGCGTCGATAACGGTTACCTCACCGTCTCCGTTCGCATCGCCAAGAAGGAATTCCTTGCCCGTACCCTTGTGATGATACTCAGCCGCCTCAAGCGTATAGTTCCACGCGTTGATCAGTTCCTCCCACTCCGTACTCTTTAAGTCAGATATTTTGAGGTCAGGGCGCTCTTTTACGAGAAAATAGGTCGTATCGCCGTTTTTGAAGGTCTTGCTCTTGTCGATTTCATACACCGTTTCAGTGTTTTTCTTTATGTCATTCTTTATGACATACTTTTTGCCGCTGTCATCGAGAAAAACGCGTGATTCTGAACAGCTGACGGCGCCGTCAAACAGGAGATCGACCGGTTTCTTCTCTGTGACATAGGAATATCCCGCGTCGAGGACCTCCTGATCGGTCAGGTCTTCGAGCTTGCGTATCTCGCCGTCCTCGTCGCTGTCGATATAATAATGCCCGTCAGCTTCGTTATAGGTCATCTTGTAAATATTGTGATAGGTCGTGTTGGGCTCGTCGTCATATATCACCGTATCGCAGCAGTAGCCGGTCTCATCGCCTTTTTTCAGCATTTCGACCTTCAAAGCGTAGTGCTCGAACCTATAATCCAAAGGAAAATAGCGCAGCTTTGCCTGCACCTGCTGCTTTTCGGTCATATACGTGAACTCTGACGAGCCGTTTTTCAGTTGTTCGTAGGGGATATCGATCTCGTTATCCGGATCGTCGTCTTCAGAGCCGCAGTAATACACCTCGTTTTCACTGTCGTAGAAAACCTTTCTGACTACGATACCCTTCGTGCCGCTCCGCCGGTCTACGAATGTACCTGTCGCGACATAGATCCCGTCGGGATCGGAAGCTCCGGTGAGTCTGTCAAAATCTTTTGTGTAGTTATGATTCTCTTCAGTGTAGGGCGCGGGCCTTCTCCAGCAATTCAGGGTAACGCGAACGTCTGCTTCCTCATAAAGGATCTCAAATCCGTTCGCGGCGAGATCATCGGGGTAACAATAATCACTCCAAAAGCTTGTATCCTCAACATACATGCTCTCGCTCTCGTCCCATTTCAGCTTGCTGATATAATAATACTCAGGATCCTCAAAGGGATCGGACTGAGAGCCGTGCAAGGGGACGCCGATATATAAGCTGTCGGGATCGTCAGACTTCTTCATTTTTACGCCCAACTCGCCCTTGAGATTCTTCTCTCTCCATTCGGAGGTGACGTATAATTCCTTGGGCTGATCATCGATGACAAGGGTGAATTCATTCTCGAACTCGTCGACGGGATACACTCTTTTGCCTTTGACGCCGAAGCTGTCATCTGAAGCATATTTGCCGTATTCGGGAACCAAGATAAATCTCTTGACGGTATAGCCGATCAGCTTTTTGTTTTTGTCATAACTTTCGACCGCGGCGTATACTCCGTCGGGATCGGTCTTTGATATCGCTTTATGACCGCTGATCATCTTCTTTTCAAAGTCATGAGGAACGGCAACATATTCGGAATCGGCGTATGAGATCTTCTCCTGCTCGCTCTTGATGCCCTCGAGCGGCTTTGAGCCTACGGTCACGGCTTTATCGGCAGAATCGACGCCCGATCTGTAGAGGCCGAAAACGACAGGCTGCTCATTCTCAAAGGAACATGCGTAGGCGTCTACGGTAACCGAATCCGCTATGCTCAGCTTCGAATTGTTGTTTTCATCTGACGCAGATATATCGATCGCTACTTCGTAAAGCTTCTTTTCGTTTATCGTCAGTTTGCCCGTGCCGACGATACTGAGGCTCGAGCTGTAATGGCTGTCGAATTCATAGATGTCGATACTCGCTAAAGAGCATCTGCCCTCTATCCTGAGTTTGAAGTCATCGCCGACGGACCAGAGAGTCAGCAAGCTGTCAGGAGAGTCGAAGTCCCTGAGCGTCAGGGTATTGGACTCAAGATCATAGGCCGCGCCCGGTACAGCCTCATTGTCGATCACCAGCTGTTCGGATACCGTGTCATACTTCATCACATTCTTCCCGCCCGGGATCGTGTGGTCGTTAAAATTGATCCTTGCTCCGCCTATCACGGAAGCTTTGTCTTTTGCCGGACCGGTCGTAGGTTCAGCGCCCTTGGCAAACGCTGTGACACTGCACACGGTCATCAGCATTACGACCGTAAGCAATAATGAAATAACTCTCTTCATACAGCTTAACTCCTATTCATTTTTTCAGAAAGGGAACCCATTCTGCCGTATATAATATCATAATATATAACGCAGATGAAAACTATCTTCTACCGGAAAAAATTATTTAGAATCATTCATAAAAATGCCGTTTCCCTTTTGTACATAATACATAACTATCCGTGATGACAGCATTCATATTAATGCTCTTTTTTGAAATATCGAAACATGGGTCACAGCCGAAATCATCACATCTTGCCTATTGAATACATGTCGATGCAGTCCGCGGCCGGGGATAACGAGATCCCTGCCGTATTTGCGGCGGTATGCGATCCCGCAGGCGTCCGGCCGGTCAGCGGATCACCTTTGATATTACAGCCGCAGGCTGATCACTTACATCGCAATAACGATCTGCTCCATCTTCCGTTTAGATCCATGCGGTAGATTTTGCCTGCAGATATGTTGACAAACCGGATATCAACACAGCTTCATCCTCTTCCCCTCAACGATCAGCACCGCTTCATTCTGCATCCTGGAGAGCTCCCTGGAGAGCGCGCTGCGGTTGACGCCGAGGTGTTCCGCGAGGATCGTTTGGGTGAACGGGATCCTGACATAGCCGTTCTTGTCCTTCGGCAATGTCTGAAGATAGATCAATATCCTGTCGCGCAGACCTTTCTGGCTGAGGATCCGCACCTTCTGATTCAGGATCAGATTCTTGCGGGCAAGGCTTTTGATCAGATTTCCGGTCAGAATCGCCCGCAGCGGAGAATGGATATCCGACTGATAGATCGCGCGCAGATCGATGAATAATACGATACAATCCTCGACAGCTCTGACTTGAACAGGGCTGTTTTTTGCATCGTTTATTACGAGCGCCTCGCCGAAGAGATATCCTCCTCCGAAAGTGTGCATCGTGATCTGATCGAAGCTCTCGTTCTGAAAGGAGCTTTCAATCCTGCCCTTTAACAGCAGGCCCGCGTTATCGAGCCTACCTCCGAGCTTGACGATGAATTCATCCTTTTCGATCTTTTTGATCCGACCGTTGAGCAGCCTGATCGCGTCCGTCAGCTGTTCATCCCCGATGCCCTCAAGCAGATAGCATTTGCGCAGAGAATATAGGTACTCCTGATTCTTGATCATCAAATCACCTCAGGACAAGAATATCATATTTTTGTTGCCATGGCAACAGCGTTTTTCAAGCGTATCGTTTATGATACTATCAAGAGGTGAGGAACATGATCAGAAAAATCATCAAGATAGACGAAGAAAAATGCAACGGCTGCGGCGCGTGCGCCAACGCATGTCATGAGGGCGCGATCGAAATGGTGAACGGCAAGGCAAAGCTGATGCGCGAGGACTTCTGCGACGGCTTCGGCGATTGTCTGCCGAACTGCCCCATGGGAGCGATCACCTTTGAAGAACGCGAGGCGCCTGAATATGATGAAAAAGCGGTGAAAGCCGCACAGGAGGAAAAGAAAATGAAAGAACAGATGCATCAACCGGGCTGTCCCGGAACGAGATATATGACCTTGGATAAACCCGAGATCGAGGATGCGCCGATCTTTACCGGCAAGCCGGTATCACGGCTGAATCAGTGGCCTTGCCAGATCAAGCTGGTGCCGACCCGGGCGCCGTTTTTTGACGGAGCAAAGCTGCTGATCGCCGCAGACTGCACCGCTTACGCTTACGCGAATCTGCATGAGGATTTCATGAAGGGCAAGATCACCGTCATCGGCTGTCCGAAGTTGGATGCCGTAGATTACACCGACAAGCTGACCGAGATCATCAAGAGCAACGACATCAAAAGCGTCACCATCGTCCGCATGGAGGTACCGTGCTGCGGCGGCTTGCAGAGAGCCGCTGAACAGGCGCTCAGGAACAGCGGCAAATTTATCCCGTGGCAGGTCGTGACGATTACCCGCGACGGCAGGATACTGGACTGAGGCATACTATGAACGAAAAGACAGGAACCGTCTTCCGCATTGCGGAGGATAATCAGCCAGTAACAGGCTGTACGATCTCAAAGGCTGTCTATGACAACGGCACGGACTATATCTCCTATTTCTCGCTCGCGAAGGATACCGACATCAGCGCGGAGATCTACGGCTATCACAAGCTGATCCTGCTCCATGAGGGCAGATTGGAGGTCTGTACCGATACGTCCGTATGGACACTCAACGAGGGAGATTGTATCCTCACCCCCACCGACACACCCGTCGGGATGAGAACGGACACAAAAGCAATTTACACTGAAATTTCAATAAGGAGGCACACGATGAATAACGCGATCAAAGCAGGTGAGGTTTTCAAGCTCGCGGAATTATTACCCTATCAGGACGGCAAGATCATCAATATGGACGTCGCCCATAACGAGAAGATGAAGTTCGTTATCATGAGCTTCGACGAAGGCACGGGACTGTCCGAGCACGCCGCTCCGGGCGAGGCGCTGATCTTTGCGCTCGACGGTCAGGGGATCATCGGCTACGAGGGCAAGGAGCGCCCCATCAAGGCAGGCGAGAATTTCAAGTTCGCCGCAGGCGGCAAGCACTGGGTCAAAGCAGATGGCAAATTCAAGATGGCTTTGCTGATGACATTGCAATAGAGCGATATAATACTATTTTTCAATAGAAACTCGACTTTCTTATTGGTTTGATTTCCGCAATACTTTGTTGTCGTCCTTACTAGGCGCCAGCCTAGCGGCGTCCTTCGCCTTGTCTCGTCCTTACTAGGCGCCAGCCTAGCGGCGTCCTTCGCCTTGTCTTGCGAAAACCATCCTCAATAATAATTGTCTTCTTTCTATTGAAAACTAGTATAAACTCCGAACGGCAGATCGTTGTTCGGAGTTTTTTGTGGACAAGATATCTTTTGTTTGATATAATTTTGATAGCATAAACCTTGTGAAAATGATATAGAAAGGGTACATTAATCATGTCGGAAAAAGCAGAACAGATCACCGTGGTATTTGAACCGGAGCAAAACAGGTCAGCCGCCTGTATCAACGGCAAGCACGTTGGCGAATGCGAGTACAGCGTCGAGGGTAATATCTGGAGTATCACACACACCGGCGTAGACCCTGCCTATGGTGGAAGAGGAATCGCCAAAATGCTTGTGCTGAAAGTGATCGGGGAAGCCCGCAAACAGCATGTCAGGATCATCCCCGTTTGCTCATACGCCGATCGCATGATGACGGGCAAAGAGGAATTCAGCGACGTGCTGAAAAAGTAAAGAAAAGGTGAACGGTAAAATAGCAGCAGGAGATTGAGAAGGTGATACCATGACACAGGATGAAAAAAGGATTTTTCTAATCGATTATCTGCTTGCCGAAAGCGGCGAAACAGCTGAGATCCCGACAGATGAATACAATCAGAAGCGCCTTTTACGGTCGCTGTTCAATGTCCGTATGCCCGCGCCGGTCTCCGATGACTTCCTGCGCGTGCAGGATGCGTATTTGCAGGAGGAAACGGCAAACAAAGGCATTACCGATATCGCCGATTTGGAGCCGATGCAAAAGGGCATCTATCTTTGGCAGGGAGATATCACCACGCTGAAATGCGACGCGATCGTCAACGCCGCCAACAGTCAGATGCTCGGCTGTTTCAATCCCTGCCACGGCTGTATCGACAACGCCATCCACACTTTTGCGGGCGTACAGCTCAGGAATGCTTGTTATGAACTGATGAAAGCGCAGGGGTACGAGGAGCCAACGGGTCAGGCGAAGATCACCCCCGCATATAACTTGCCGTGTCGTTATGTGATCCACACGGTGGGTCCCATTGTCGGCGGCAGACTTACGGAGAAAGACTGCGAGCTTCTCAAAAGCTGTTACCTGTCATGCCTGAAAATCGCAGAGAAAAACGGCTGTAAGAGTATTGCTTTCTGTTGTATCTCGACCGGCGTTTTCGGATTTCCGCAGTATGAAGCCGCACAGATCGCGGTCGATACCGTCAAAGAATATCAAAAGCAACATGAGATCGAGGTGATATTCAATGTTTTCAAAGATTCAGATAAACAAATCTACAGAGAAAACCTCTCAGCAGATCGAACAGATCAAAGATAAATTGAACAATGCCGACGCGATCGTTATCGGCGCGGGCGCGGGGTTATCTGCCTCTGCCGGGCTGACCTATTCGGGCGAGCGGTTCTGCAAATACTTTTCCGACTTCGCCGAAAAGTACGGCATCAGGGATATGTATTCCGGCGGCTTCTATCCGTTCCCGGATAATGAAACGTTCTGGGCGTGGTGGAGCAGACACATCTTTTTCAACCGTTATCAGAAAGCTCCGAAGCCTGTTTATGATGACCTGTTCAAATTCGTCAAAGACAAGAACTGCTTTGTCCTCACGACGAACGTCGATCATCAATTCCAGCTGGCAGGCTTCGACAAAGAGCGGCTGTTCTATACGCAGGGCGACTATGGCTTATTCCAATGCTCCGTACCGTGCCATCACAAGACCTACGACAACGAGGACACGATCATCGCGATGATCGAACGGCAGGAGGATATGAAAGTCCCGACCGAGCTGATCCCTCGCTGTCCCGTCTGCGGCGAGCCGATGACCGTGAACCTGCGCTCCGACGACAAATTCGTCGAGGACGAGGGCTGGCACAAGGCGGCTGAGAGGTACAACAATTTCATCGAAGCATACAGGGACAAGAACATCGTGTATCTTGAACTGGGCGTCGGCGGAAATACGCCTGTTATCATCAAGTATCCGTTTTGGAGGCTGACGGCAGAAAATGAGAACGCATCCTACATCTGCGTGAACCTCAGCGAGAGCTTCTGCCCCGATGAGATCATCGACCGATCCATCTGTGTCAACGCCGACATCGGCGAAGTGATCAAAGAACTGATCGCCGATCGATAATCCCTGTTCACTGACAAAAAAGGAGGTGAGATCATGCACGACATCTGGAACCCGTGGCACGGCTGCAAGAAATGCAGCGAGGGCTGTCAGAATTGCTATATGTACTTCCTCGATGAACAGCGCGGCAAAAACGGCGCAGATATCTACCGCACAAAGTCGGGGTTCCGCTATCCCCTCTCCAAGGACAAGTACGGCCGCTACAAGGTGCAGAGCGGCGAACAGCTCCGCGTGTGCATGACCTCTGACTTCTTTTTAGAAGAGGCGGACGAATGGCGCAGTGAGGCGTGGAGCATCATCCGTCAGCGCCCCGATGTGGTATTCTTCCTGCTGACGAAACGTCCCGAAAGAGTACGCGACTGTCTGCCCTATGACTGGGGCGACGGTTGGGAGAACGTCTTTTTCAATGTCAGCTGTGAGAATCAGAAAAGAGCCGACGAGCGCATCCCGATCCTGCTTTCTCTTCCGTTCAAGCACAAGGGCATCATGTGCGCGCCGTTCATCGGTGCGGTGAGCATCCGGGAGTATCTCGCGACAGGACAGATCGAGCAGGTCATCTGCGACGGCGAGAATTACGCAGGAGCGCGTCCGTGTCATTACGAGTGGGTCAGACAGCTCCGCGATGAGTGTGAGGAATACAACGTTACTTTTGCCTTCATCGGCACGGGCAGACGCTTCGTCAAGGACGGCAAGACCTATGCGATCGAGGGCAGTGAGCTGCAGGCGAATCAGGCGTACAGATCGGGACTGAGCTTTATCGGAAAGCCAATCGACTTCAAGCTGTGCAATCTGCTCGGGATGCCGATATCGGATGAAAGACGCTACAAGCCCTATTTCGGCGACAAGTGCCAGACCTGCGGCATGAAGATCATCTGCAACGGATGCACCCGCTGCGGCAAATGTGAACAATGAACCGACCTCTGTTTGGAAAGCCAAGCAGAACTTGTGTATTGCAATGAGTTCGTAATTTGTTCAAAATCACCATTTGAAAAATCAAAACAAAAATGCTATAATAACAATACAACGTGTAGCGTTCAACTGCGTAAATCCGGTTGTCGCTGCACGTTTGTCATTTTATGAACAGGAGAAAAAGAGATGAAACGAGTAAAAGCCGCTTGTATCTGTCAGACGCTTCACTTCATGTTAAAGGATGATGTCGTACACAATTATGCTGTGAAGCTGGTCAACGAAGAAGTGGAAAAATACAAAGCCACTCTTGAAAGAAGCCGGATCGAGTATAAGATCGTCAGCGAAGAAACACAGTCCGACGGTTCCGTGATCATGCAGATCATCAAGCAGTACAACTCTAAGCCTGTAGGTAACTATCTGGATTAACACCCTATAGCCATTGGCGTTCTGAATATGTCAAGAAAAGTGCAGTCGGGAAACACCCAAAATAATGGATGTGTGGATAGAGGAAAGATTTTGAAGCCGAATGGAGCGTAGCGGAATGA
>ONAS01000078.1 GCA_900315815.1 uncultured Eubacteriales bacterium | reverse complement strand
AACTACCTCTCCTGTTTGCAAGAAGTGGTTAAGGAACTCCCGAGGAGATTTCCAACCGAGAGGACGCATAGGAAAGTTGTTGTATTTTCTACTGTGAACAGCTAATTGCTTCTTGAAGTCATTAAATGAATAGAACGTATGACAAGCATAGAAGTATTCGTTGTCTTTACGATGAGAACGTTCTACTTTGCCGTTATGTCGTGGAGTGTACGGCTTGATCTGTTTGTATTGAATTCCCAGCTTGATCAGCTTTTCTTCAAACATAGTCAAATCATTCTCTTTGAGCAGCCGCTTAGTGAACTCCAAGCCGTTGTCGGTTTGAACACATTCCACCTTGAAAGGAAACGCTTTGAGCATATGCTCAAGAAAAACAGCAGAGGAATAGCTGTTATGCTCTTGAAAAGCCTCAATATATCTGAATCTGGAGTATTCATCTATCGCTGTGTACTGGTAAAACTTTTCTCCGACAGCATCGCCGACAATGCAGGTTGTCGGAACAAATTTGACGTCGATCTGGACTCTCTGACCGGGATAAAGCATCTTTTCATATGGCTTAGGAATGTATTTAGGGTTAGGCAGTATTTTTCTCGGCTCTCCGAGCTTGCGAAGAACTCTATACAAACCTGTAATGCTTCTTGAATAGCCCCTTTGTCTGAGCTTCACCCAAAAGACAACCAAGCCGGCGTGTGGATTACGACGACGCATATCCCTTATTAACTTCAATTCATCCTCGGTATGTTGATTGGGATGTGAATGAGGACGATGTGACTGATCCGCCAAGGATTGCAGTGTTCCGTCATATCTGTTCTTCCAACGGTAGACATACTGGCGGCTAACATTGTGCTTGATTGCTGCTTTTGTAACTCCGTGCTTCTGAGCATATTTGATTAGGGATTGACGAAACAACATCTTTTGTGTTACAGTATTCATAGCAAATAGGATCTCCTTCTTAGAGTTTTGTTGTAGCAAACTAACTGTAACACAGGTTCTTCCTATTTGCTATTCTTTTTCTACTTGCTACTGTAACGACTCTATTGTAAACCTACATTTTGAAAAATATTTTACATGATTTTATTGTCTTGCTATTTTTGGGCGTTTATAGTATAATATATTCTGTATCTGTATGCAGAGATACTGCAAAACCACTAATGACTGACAACGGGTGATTCTATGCTGATGAGTTTAATAAGCGGAGGACTGAATTTCCAGACCGCTCTGACTGAGATACTGGCGCTTCTCGTCATTATCTTTCTGGTACTGCCGTTCCATGAATGGGCGCATGCTTTCACGGCGCTGAAGCTGGGCGATACCTCTATCAAATACCGCGGCAGACTGACGCTGAACCCGCTGGCACATATCGACCCTTACGGCGCGCTGGCGCTGGTGCTGTTCGGCATCGGCTGGGCAAAGCCCGTCCCGATCGATCCGCGCAACTTCAAGCGCCCCAAGCTCTATATGGGCATCACCGCTCTGATGGGACCGGTCGCGAACTTTATCGCGGCGCTGGCGGGAGGACTGATCCTGAACGCCCTGCTGAAATTCGCCCCCGAGTTCATGATGCTCAATACGTTCGGCAGGTATGTTTACCTGTTTCTGGCGTATTATATTTCCATCAACGTCGTACTGGCTATTTTCAATTTTCTGCCGATCCCTCCGCTGGACGGCAGTAAGATCCTGTTTATTTTCCTGCCTGATCGGCTGGTCAATAAATTCTATCAGTACGAGCGGTATATCGCTTTGGGTCTGATCGCGCTGCTTTGGCTGAGCGCGATGAACGTCCCGGGCGCGAATCTGATCGGACAGTTCCTGAGCTTTCTCGAAAGGAACGTCACCAACTTCGTTTTGTGGCTCACAGGCCTGCCGTTTGGATTCTGATGATTTCGACCGGGGAGAATGCTTCAGCAGGAGGTATGTATGGCTGACCAACCGAATAACCAGATCACGATACTGCCCTCCGACGCTGAGACCGTCGAGGTGGGCGAGGTCAAGCTGACCTACCATTTTGACGTCTACGACGGTCCTCTGGATCTGCTGCTGACCCTCGTGATCAAGAACAAGATCGACATTTATGATATTTCCATCGCCGACCTGCTGGATCAGTACATGGAGCAGATCGAGCGCATGCGCGAGCAGGACATGGACATCGCTTCCGAGTTTCTGGAGATGGCGTCGCGGCTGGTGTACATCAAATCCGCGATGCTGCTTCCCAAATACGAGGAAGAGGCGGAGGACCTGAAAAAGGAATTGACCGGTCAGCTGCTTGAATATCAGCTGTGCCGCGAGGTCGCGCGCATGCTGAATACCATGTACGACTTCGATACCTTTGTCAAGGCGCCGTCCAAGGTGGAATTTGATCTGACCTACAACCGCATCCACGAAAGTACGGATATCTCTGCGGCGTATGTCAGCGCCGTCGGCAGGGGCAGACGCCGCCTGCCGCCCGATCGGTCGGCGTTCAGCGGCATCGTTGAGAAGAAGATCGTTTCCGTATCCTCACGCATCATCCACGTCATGCGCCGCTTGTGGCACGGCAGGACCGTCACCTACGGCGAGCTGTTTGAGGCGTCGGGCGGCAAGAGCGAGCTGGTCGCGACCTTTCTCGCCGTGCTGGAGCTTGTCAAGGGCAAGCGCGTCCGCATCGACGGCGACGGAAACGACGCAAAGGTATATATGATCGAAAAAGGCGCCGGGGAGGACAAATCATGACAGAAAAAGAATATCGCTCCTCGATAGAGGCAATCCTATTTTCAGCGGGCGACAGCGTGGATATTTCCCGACTGGCTCAGGCGCTGGAGCTGACGGAAAGCGCCGTGGAGATCCAGATGGGGATCCTCATGCAGGAATACGCCGAGGCTGAAAGGGGCATCACTGTTATCAAGCTGAACAACAGCTACCAGATGGTAACTGTCAAGCAATACGCGCCGCAGGTGCGCAAGGCGATGGATCTGCGCCGCAACATTCCGCTGTCACAGGCGGCAATGGAGGTGCTGGCGGTCATCGCGTACAACCAGCCGGTGACCAAATCCTTTGTGGAACAGGTCAGAGGCGTCGACTGCTCCGGCGTTATCGGCTCGCTGACCACCAAGGATCTGATCGAGGAAAAAGGCAGGCTGGAGCTGCCCGGCAGACCGCTTCTCTACGGTACGACCGAGAACTTCCTGCGATGCTTTTCCATCTCCTCTCTCGACGAGCTCCCCCCGATCCCGAAGGACGAGGACAAGGGTGAAAGAGGGCAGCAGATGAGCATTTTCGACAACGAAAAGAAGGACGGGGACAAGGACGCCGCAGACGGCTCCGATACCGTCGCCGCTGCCGCGGAGGACGCCACCGAAGCGGCAGACGACTGAGGCGGCTTTGATCGCCCTGCAGATACTGCTTCTGATACTGATTCTGCTGTTTCTTGTCTGTTTGGTGAGGGTCAGGATATCCGTCACCTATCACGAAGATATCCGGGTGATCCTCAAGGTGCTGATCTTCGATTTTCAGCTTTTGCCGAAAAAGGAAAAGCCGAAAAAGGAGAAGCCGAAGAAGAAAGAGGACAAGAAGGAAAAGAAGAAGGAGCCTCGGGAGCAGGAGAAAAAAGTCAAAGAGAAAAAGCCCAATTACCTTGCAAAGCTCAAGGAGAAGAAGGGTCTGTCCGGTCTGATCTCGCTGTTCAAGGAGCTGGCGAAGATCGCGGGCGGAACGCTCAAGGGGCTTTTCAAGCATATCGTCATCAAGAAGCTGGACGTCGGCATCGCGCTCAACGCGGGTGACGCCGCCTCCACTGCGATCCAATACGGTCAGCTGTGTTCGGTCGTGTATCCGGCAGTCAACGTGATCACCGCGATCACCGTTTGCAAGGACTACAACGTCACGCTGGAGCCGATTTTTGACGACGACAGAGAAACAGAATACTACGCCGACGTATACGCGTATATCCGCGTCGGCTTCGCGCTTCTTCAGGCGCTCAAGGCAGGCTCAAGACTGCTGATCGCCCGTATGAAGCTGTAAAGTGACTCGCTTTGAGTCGGTAAAGGAGATGTGAATATGAGTGAACATCCGATCAACAGTCTGATGGATACCACCATGAAAAAAATCAAGGAGCTGGTCGACGCCAACACCATCATCGGCGATCCGATCACCACTCCCGACGGCACCACGATCATCCCCGTGTCCAAGGTCACCTACGGATTTGCCTCCGGCGGCTCCGACCTCCCCACGAAGAAGGATAACCGCGAGTGCTTCGGCGGCGGCTCGGGCGCAGGCGTTACCATCCAGCCGATCGGCTTCCTGACCATCAGCAGGGGCAACGTCAAGCTGCTGCCCATCGACCATTACGACGGACCCGCCGACCGTATCGTCGGCATGATCCCCGAGGCGTTTGACAGGATCTCCGATTTCTTCAGAAAGGACAAGGCCGACAAAACCGACCTCGAAAACGATCTGGAGAGCTTCGATCTCTGATCCGCGGGATAACACCGCTTGCGACAGCGAGTTGACGCACCGCTGAGAAATACGCCGCGATCCGTTTGCGGCCGGACATATTCTCATGACCTGTTTCATATCCTATAACGGGTGATTTGATGAAACGGTTGCTGTCGGTCATAGTACCGCTGTTGATAGTATTCTGCCTGCCTGTTCGGGTACATGCGGAAAGCGCTGAAACCTCCGCGCGGGCATATGCGCTGTACTGCGCCGATAACGGTGAACTGCTCCTCTCGGAGAATCCCGACGAGCGCCTGCCGATGGCGTCTACGACCAAGATCATGACTGCGCTGATCACGCTGGAGATCGCCGCAAAGGAAGACCGCGTGGTGGAATTCACCGAGGAAATGACCGCCGAGGGCAGCTCCATGTATCTGACCGTCGGCGAAAAGGTGCGGCTGTCCGACCTAGCCGTCGGTATGCTGATGCAGTCCGGCAACGACGCCGCCAACGCCGCGGCGATCGCGATCGACGGCAGTACGAAGCGATTCGCTCTGCGCATGAACCGCAGGGCGGCGGAGATCGGTCTCGACAATACCCACTTTGTGACCCCGAGCGGACTGGACGACAGGGCGCACTACTCCACGGCGCGCGATCTGGCGAAGCTGATGGCGTATGCTATGGAGAACGACAGCTTCCGCAAGCTCACGGCGCAGAAAAGCGCGGCGGTGGATTTTGTGGAGCCGTCCGGAAAACGCGTGATCTATCCCAACCACAACCGTCTGCTGAGCCTGTACGAAGACTGTATCGGCGGAAAGACCGGCTATACGCAGACGGCAGGCAGGTGTCTGGTATCTGCCGCGGAGCGTGACGGACTGACCCTGATCGCGGTGACGCTGGACGATCGCGACGACTGGGACGATCATATGAAGCTGTACGAGCGCGGGTTTGAGGATTACGCGGCGATCACGCCGGAAAAGACGACGGAATTCCGTATACCCGTCGTCGGAGGAACATCCGATGAAGCCGCGGTCTATGCGAAAAAGAACGCCTGTGTCGTTGCAAAAAAGGACAGGATCGGCGACGTGCGGACGTCGGTGAGCTTGCCGCCGTTTTTATACGCGCCTGTTGAGCGCAACGCGGAGGTCGGCACGCTTGTCTATTCTCTCGACGGCAAAACGCTGGGGGAGATCCCCCTGCTGAGTGCGGATACGATCGCTTATGACAGCCGCAGACGCGGCTTTTTTGAATACATCAGTGATGTGCTGGGCTTCTGAACCGGCACACGGGAAGTGAAATGAGGTGCTTTATGGCACAGCTGATACGTTTACAGAAGATGCTCGCCGACTGCGGCGTAGCGTCACGCAGAAAAAGTGAAGAGCTGATCCGCGCGGGCAGAGTCCGCGTCAACGGCAGGGTCGCCGAGATCGGCGACAAGGTCGATCCGGTCAACGACAAGGTGTATGTCGGCAAGCGCCGCGTCACCGGGACCGCGCGTCCGCAGCTGAGATACATCATGCTCAACAAGCCGCGCGGCGTGCTGACCACCATGAGTGATGAAAAGGGCAGAAAATGCGTTGCAGATCTGGTAAAGGACATCCCCGAGCGCGTTTATCCCATCGGCAGACTGGACCGTGACAGCGAGGGCATGCTCCTGCTGACCAACGACGGCAGATTTGCTAACCATATCATGCATCCGAAGAAGCATGTCAATAAGGTCTACCGCGTGACCGTGCGGCCGAACATCAACGACGAGCAGGTGAACAAGCTGGAAAGCGGCGTTGTGATAGACGGCAGAAAAACCGCTCCCGCGCAGGTGCGTGTCGTCAGCAGGGAAGAGGGACGCGCCGTTCTGGAGGTGGTCATCCGCGAAGGACGCAACCGACAGATCCGCAAGATGTGCGATGCGGTCGGACTGGAGGTCGCCCGCCTGAAGCGCATCGCGATCGGTTCCGTCAAATTAGGCGGACTGCGCTCCGGCATGTACCGCGACCTGACCGATTTCGAGGTCAAAAAGCTCTCTGCCGACCCGAATCCGAATAAGCTGTTTGAGGTGGAATAATGCTGGTAGTCAAGCCCGACGTCAATAATGACAACAATGAACTGAAAACACTGAACGCCTTCATCGATGACGCTTCCGCGGGATTCATCCGCTTCCGTCACAGGGGCTTCATCCTCGTGATCGAGGAGCTGCTCCCGATCCCCGAGCATCCCGAGCAGATGGACTCAGAGACCTACGCGCTGCTGGATACCGTCATCCGGGCGCTCGGCTCCTACGGACTGAATCACAGCTGCTTCTATCTGGAATGCTCGAATCCGATGCTGTATCCGACCCTCGGTCGGCTGCGGTTTTCCATGAAGGACGGCATGATGAAGTCAACGCTCGCGCAGGTGCTGAAATCCTGCGGTCACCATTGAGATAGCAATGTGCGGAATCTTTCACCGGATTTCGCACTTTTTTTCTTGTAATTTGCGCTGTTTTGTTATATAATATACGATGACATAATTTGGAAATCAGCCTGCTATGTCCTTATGATGCCGATACGGCAGTCCGGGCTGATATCAGGAGGTATATTTATGAGTAAGGAAACGCTCTCGTCATATGATGCGCTCAACCGCTTTTTTGACGAAGGCAGCTTTACCGAGACCGACGCTTATCTGAAAAGCGGACAAGGCACTGCCGAGGCGGTCACCGGATTCGGTACCGTTGACGGTATCCCGGTTTTCGCGTTCGCCCAGAACGTCGATATGTGCGGCGGTGCGATGAGCAAGGCTCAGGCAAAGAAGATCACCAAGCTGTACAACGCGGCGCTCAAGGTCGGCGCTCCCGTAGTCGGCTTCTATGATTCCGTCGGCGGCAGACTGGAGCAGAAGTACGAGCTGCTCTCCGCTTACGGCGATATTCTGAGAAAATCCGCGAAGCTCTCCGGCGTTGTGCCGCAGGTCTCCGTGATACTCGGCAACTGCCTCGGTACATCCGCGCTGATCGCCGCGTCCGCCGATTTTATCATCATGTCAAAGGACGCAAAGCTCAGCATCAATACCGACGGCAAGGGCGCCTGTTCCGGCTGTAACACCAAAAACGGCGTCGCTTCCTTTGTATGTGAGGACGCAGAGGCGGCGATCGATCAGGCAAAAACGCTGCTTGCGTATTTCCCGACCAATAATCTGGAGGCGGCTCCTGCGTTTGAAAGCGCTCCCGCCTATGACAATCCCGACAAGCTCCCCAAGGTGATCGCTGACAGCGATTCGCTCCTGTGTGTCGGCGCGGGCTTCGGCGACGACGTCTGCACCGCGTTCGGCAGAGTGGACGGCAATCCGGTCGGCTTTGTGGTCACCAAGGGCGGCAATATCTCAGCCGAAGCGGCGAAGAAGATCGCAAAGCATGTACGCTTCTGCGACGCGTTCTCGCTTCCGCTGATCACGATCGCGGACGCCAAGGACTTTGAAAGCCTTTCCGACGCTTCCGCGCTGGTTTCCGCTTATGCCGACGCGACCACCGCGAAGATCTCCGTGATCAGCGGCACGGCTGTCGGCGCTGTGTATATCGCGCTTGCGGGCGCTACCTCGGGCGCGGATATCGTATTTGCCCTGCCTGAGGCGATCGTATCGCCTGTCGCTCCCAAGGCGGCGGCATTCCTGATGGACGCTTCCGTCGCGGATGCTCCCTTTGAACAGCAGGACGCGCTGATCGACAGCTATATCAGGCAGAACCTGACCGCGGCAAAGGCGGCAGAGGACGGCTATGTCGACGACATCGCCGAGGGTGCAGAGCTGCGCGCGAAGATCATCGCCGCGCTGAATATGCTCAGCTCCAAGCGAGTCGCCACCTTGCCGAAAAAGCATTCTACGAAATAAGTAAAGGGGAATAGATGATGAAAAACTTGAAGATCACCGTTAACGGTACCACCTATGATGTACAGGTCGAAGAGGTAGGCGAGAGCGCCGCTCCCGCTGCCGCGCCTGCCGCTGCACCCGCAGCCGCTCCCGCTCCCAAGAAGGCCGCTCCCGCAGCCGCCGCGGCCGGTGAGCCCGTTGTGGCTCCGATGCCCGGTACCATCCTTTCCGTCAACGTTTCTGCCGGTCAGAGCGTGAAATCCGGCGACGTCCTCGTGATCTTGGAAGCCATGAAGATGGAGAACGAGATCAAAGCTCCCAAGGACGGCACCGTTTCCGCCGTATCCGTATCCAAGGGCGAGAGCGTCGATACCGGCGCGACCTTAGTCACACTGGCATAACAGGGAGCGTAGGATATGAGCAAGAAGATTTTAATCACCGAGACCGCGCTGCGCGACGCTCACCAGAGTCTGATCGCGACCCGCATGACGACAGAGGAGATGCTGCCCATCCTCGATAAGATGGATGAGATCGGCTACTACTCTCTCGAGTGCTGGGGCGGCGCGACCTTTGACAGCTGTCTGCGCTTCCTCAATGAGGATCCTTGGGACAGACTGCGCACCATCCGCGACCACTGCAAGAAAACCAAGCTGCAGATGCTGTTCCGCGGTCAGAACATGCTGTACTA
>ONAS01000074.1 GCA_900315815.1 uncultured Eubacteriales bacterium | reverse complement strand
CGCCTTCTTCCTTCAGCTCATCGACGCACTGCTGCGCTCTCTCATAGATCGTCGGATCTGACTCATTATCGTAGAAATCGTATCCGCCGAGCTTTTTCGGATCGGTTTTTATCCCGGCGGCACTTAACACTCGGTTTTGTCTCTTTATTTTTTTGACAGATAAAAAATTACCGATGCGCTTTATGGAAGATACCGCAACGCGCGGTTTGGTGATCACGCCCTTGACCGCTCTGTGGATATGACATAAGGGCGTCAGTATCGGCGCTTTGAGCAGGATCGGATATTTTGCGGTCATATTCTTCTTGCCCGCTCCCACACTGTCCCAGATCAATTCTCTTCCGGTTCTGGCAGGATGATCGGACAGCAGGATCTTGCTCCGTTGCCATCCGCCTTCTCTCTTTCCGAACGCACTGTCAAAGAGTATTTTTTCTGTCAGCAATCTCATATCGGCGTCGATCAGCGCTCCGCAGAAAAGCACATCACACTCACGAAGCACAGCACGGTTGAAGCCGTCCAGACCGATCGTCTGCAGCCTTTGATCGACGTGATCCATATCGATCTGCAGTACACGGCTGAGGACAAAAATGTCCAGAAACATTTTCACTCCTGCGCCGGAATGTAAAAAATGCTTGTACAGATGAAAGAGGGTGTGGATGTACAAGTCCTCATCACAAAACCGCAGACGACTTCCCTTGTCCGCTGTCGGATGTTCGAGCAGCGTTTCCAAAAACGCCAGTTTCTCCGGCTTATCTGTATCCTCCAGCTGACAGTGTATCTCGATATGATACCGGGGTTCCTTTTGATAGCTGTAGGTTTTTGACGCTTCATAATAGCCGGAAAGCGCAAATCCAAGGCGCTCCATGATCTCTTTCACACGATCTGAGCATGACTCATCCAGAAAGAAATCGCGGTATCCGTGGAGATCCTTGTCATCCCCTCGGGAAAGCGTTGCTGGATCTGCGTCCCCTTCAGAATATAATGCGGAATCTTTGCGGCAGAAAACGCCTCGGAGAGCTTATCCTCCATTATGTCCATCTTCATTTGTTTGAACGCCATGTTCTCCGACGCTTTTTCCGCCTGCGTCATTAATTTTCCTGAGCAGCCAGCCTTCCTGAGCGCAAAGTACACGATCGGAAGGATACGATGATTCCGCGCAAAGGTTATTGCCGTTCGCAAATCGATTGACTCTGTGTCGGGTATCTCCTTTCCGAGAACAACAGCACCGATCAAAGTGCACACTGCTCTTCCCGTCTCATCATACCGACACGCTTCTGTATTATTTCTTTTCTAAACATGATCTCACTTTTCGGGAAATTCTATGCGGGAGCTTAAATAAAAAATGATCGCACGTTTTACGGGAAAGGGCGTCGTCCATAAGAAAACATAGATCTTATACGCAATGCTTTTCTGTGAGCGATTCTTTCCGCGATGTGTGAACTCCCGCATCACACCGATCACACTGTCGCGCGAGATCCTTTCCCTGCAAAACTGATTATCTCCGCACATAATCAATCTCTCAAAACGCCTTCCTGTTCTCACAGCCGCGGTATCGTCCACGCCTATTCCAATATCCGTGACACCATGCAAAGCCGGGCATTAACGAGCACCCGGCAAGAACAGGATCAAACGGGATAGATAAACAACGCCGCTGTGATCGGTCACAGCGGCGTTTGCAAGTGGGGATAATATCAGTTGTTCAATCTCAGGCAGCGATCATTTCTGCCGCATTACACCTCGAAGCCGCCGATCTCCAGATCTTCCTTCGCCATCTGTTTGGAGCTCTTGGGATTGAACGGCAGTTCATCCTCGGAATCCGACATAACATTCCGCAGTTCGATCGCAACAAATGTCAGCTGAGGCGTTACGTATATTTCTTTCATCGTTCTTTCTCCCTTATTTTTCTTCAGGAAAATGCGCTATGATTGCATCAACACCGCTCAAGGAAAAAATGCGACCGCCTTTTGGTTGTAATCGTACAGCGCTTCCAAAACATCCGCCAGCTCAGCGTCGCCCTTCTTGTCCTTGATGTATTCCGTCAGATAAAAATCAACGGCTTTGTCGGCTTTTCCGCTTTTCTTGAATGTCAGCTTCTGTGCTTTCAGAATATCAGCCGCCTTGACGCCGCTGATGTCAAAGTAGAAATAGCTTCTTCTCTGTCCGGGCGTCAGCTGTACTCCGTTGTACCAAACCGTCGTGCCGCTGTCATCATCATTGGCGGTAAAGAACACTCTGAGAACAGTGGCGTCCTTGAGCAGGAGACTGTTGCCCGCGTATGTCAGACCGAAATCGCTGAACTCATCAGCGGGATGCTCGGGATACGGCAGATCATCGGGGATCGATACGGGAGTATATGATCCGAGATCGCTGTCAGCGGGATTTTCGGTGTTGTGGCTGAAGACCTTCTGCGCTTCTGCGCCGTAGTGAAGCATCGCCTTGCACAGCTCCTGCAGTCTGCCGAGCTTGGTATCATTGTCGGGGAACATATCGTTGAACTCGCCGTCCTCATTAGCGATGATTCGCTTTGCGTATGTCGCTACCGAGTAGGTATACTGATCGATCTGTTCACCGTCAATGGTCAGCACGGCGGTGATATCATCGTTGATCTCCTTTGCGGCGACAAAGCAGGTGACATCGTACCATCCTGTATCCTCATCCGGTTCCTGTTCGGAAAGTCGGAAGGTCTCGGTATATTTGTACCAGCTGAGGGTGACGGTCGCATTGTCCGGGGATGCGCCGCGCAGATCAACGAAGAAGTTCACGCCGATATTGCCTTTCAGGCTCAGCGAATTGCCGGGGAAATACTTGCGCGGCTCAGCATCATACTGTGCCGTATAGGTGACGTCACCGGTGACAGAAGTGATCTCAGGCGCCCAGGTACCGTTGAAGGTGTAGTAAAAATCTTCGTCCGCCGTCTTGGTCGGGGTAACCGAACCGCTGTAGGCAGGCGTTTCACCGTACGCGACGGTATCAGTCGCCAGCGTGTTTCCGTCGCCGTCGACCCACGTTACGGTGTAGTTATTGACGGTTTCGTCAAACTGCGCGGTGTAAGTAACGTCGCCTGTTACGGCGGATATCGCCGGGGACCATGTATCGTTGAACGTATAAGAGTATTGAGCGGTCGGCTCCTTGGTCGGCGTCTCACCTGTATAGGAGGGTGTTGTGCCTTCTTCGACAGTCTCTGTCAGCAGAGTATCACCGTCGCCGTCCTTCCATGTAACGGTATATAGTTTTTTCAGACAGAAATATTTATAATGCCAGTCGTCGCCGCCGTCCCTGTTCGGGCGGAAATAAACATTGTAGGTACCCGCCTGAGCGACATTGTAGTTGCCGGAGCCGGAAGATACATCACTGCTGCTCGGATACCAATACCCATTACTGTCAGTCACCTTGATCTCATCATTTGCTTTCAGCGACACGGATGACAGCTTGTATTCATTTGATACATACGGTTCAAAAGCATAATCGGCGCTCGATGTCCAAACGCCATCAATGCCAACAAGATAATAGGTACAAGGTGATACAGTGTACTTATTGTTCTTTTGCTGATTATTTATCGTCCAATGCGCACCGTCTTCAATACCTGACTCAATATTGACAGTCTGCTTCATATTATTCGTGTTTCCATTATTTAAGACGATGCCTATCGTATCAGCCGGGATATCATAAGTATAATCGGTACCCGATTTTGTCATTTTCACTCCGGGCCAAGTGTTATTGCTGGCCGCTGTCCAATAGTAAATATTTACATCGCCCCATTCGGCGTTGTTCGTAACTGAAATGCTGTAAGTCGCCGGAGGTACATACGGAGTATACACGCTCCATGTTCCCTCGTACTTGTTATTACTGTTGGCGGAACCGATCGTAAAGCAATCCTTGCCTTCCGGCGGACAGAGATCCTCGGTCTGATACAGTTTATTGCTCCACGTATTCTCCGATGAAGCGCCGCTCATACAGCAGAATATCACGTTGGTCCAGTTGCCTTCAGGAAGAGCTGCAGTATAATAGCCGTCGCCGACCGCGGTCATGTTGACCCAAACATTCGTGCTGTTGTTAAAGAAATACATGGCAAAATGATTGTCGCCGCTGTTGCCGTTTACCCACTTTGCGCTCGGCTTCAGATAAAGAGGCGTAGTGGAGATATAGTCCACACCGGGTACTTCAGGATCGTACACGACCGCAACACCGGTGTCGCCGACCGTACCGGAGATCGTGCCGCCGGATACGGTAAAGGTGGTGCCCGAAACCTGATCGGTATATGTGCCGTCAGCCATCTGATGTGCGGTCAGACTGACATTGCCCGCGCCGTCCAGCTTGGAAATCACAACGCCTTTGGTACCGCGTTCGTTATATGCAGCTTTAAAATCAGCGGAAGAAGAGAGGTACTCGGAAGCGCCGTCAAAATGGTTCTTGAACTTATTGACCTCGGCGACCGCTTTGGACTTCCAAGTGTCGTCGACGCTCGCCGCGCCCATAGTGGTGCTCGGACGCGCAAAGAAGAGATTGGTGGCATTTGCTCTGGAGCCGACGATCGCCCACGCCTTGATTACCGACGCGTCGGATACATCTTTGGTGTTTTTATAACCGCCGGAGCCGGAGGTGCCCATATAGGTGTCGTGTGACTCTACCCACAGTACGCTGTTAGAAGCGTTCAGACTGTTGTGATAACTGCTGCTGGCAAGTCCGGACGCATTTTGGTTGTCCGCTCTGTACAGTGCCAAGTCACCGGTGTAGTTGTCGGTAAGATCCATATAGGGAGTATAGTTGCTTGTCGGAGTGCCCGGGTAGCCGAGGATCTCGCCGTAGCTGTAGAGTCCGGAGCGATAGCTGTTGACGCCGCCGAGAACATTCGGCCAGAAATCGCTCTTGCAGTTATCGGGATCGTTAGGTACCTCGATGTGCTTTACCGCGTCAAAACGGAAGCCGTCAACACCGCAGTCGACACATTCCTTGAGAAACGCAAGGATCTTTGCCTGCACGTCGGCGTTAGCGGTATTCAGGTCGGGCATACCGATGTGACCGTGCGTGATATGGAGTCGGTCGGTATCGCTGGATTTGTAGGATTCGGAATGGATATAATCTAAATTATGATAATAGCTTTCAACGTCTGTATGCAGATTGGCAAGAGTGCCGCCGCTGGTACCGTTGTTCGCAAGGTGATTGGCAACGACGTCGACGATGACCTTGATATTGTAATTTTCCGCCTCGGCACACAGCGATGTCAGCTCAGCCTTTGTTCCGAGCCACGAGTTGTTCGATACGGTAAAGCCCAGCGGCTGGTACAGCTTCCACCACTCGTCTTCAGTGGTGGTGTTGTTCGCATCATAATCCTTCGGGCTCTGCACGGGAGAGGTCTGCACAGCGGTGTAGCCTGCCCTTGCGATATCCGGCAAGGCGGCCTTGATAGCATTATAGGGCCAGCAGAAGCAGTGCAGGATGACGCTGCCGTCGACCGTATTCTGCGCATAGGTCTCGTATGCGGGAGCATCATCTGCGGCTGCGGGCACAACACCGATACATACCGCTGACACAACCATGCATACCGCGAGAACCAGGCTGATAAGCTTTCGTTTCATACAAATACCTCCTTAAAGTAACCGATAGGCCTCCGGGGACTATACAATACTTGATTAATTTTACCATGATTCTGATCGGTCTGCAAGCGATTTTTTTCGGAAATCCCCGCATTTTTCCGCTTTTTCGCATTTTTTTGTTGAAAAAATGATGTGTACAACAGTCCTTTCGGATACCAAAAGCGGGACTGCCGCACACATGACGCGACAGTCCCGCCGGGATAGCTATTATGATCAAAAATGGGTCTGAAAACCAAAAAGCGGTCAGCTCAGCCTGCAGATCTCCTCCAGTACCGCCTGCATCCCGTTTACCCCGGGGATATGCGCGCTGTTAGAGATGACCTTGCAGGAAAGATCGGGATTTCCCGCTTCCTTCACAAACGCCGTAATACTGTTCGTACAGGTAACGATATCGGTTTCTCCCTGAATGATCCGATACGGGACCGTGATACTCTTCAGCGTATCGCTCAGATCCAGCTTTGACAGCTCTGTGATCAGACTCTTGTTTTTCCTGTAGCCGTTCACCGCGATCGCTTTGAAATCCTTGAATTTGTAGTCGGGGCTCGTCATAATGCCGCGGATGATCTTTCCGACTTCCGCTTTGGGCTCGTTGGGATTGTTGTAGGCGGATGTATATTTTCTCACGGCGGCGCTCATCTTCATCGCCGTTTTATGATCGAATGATCCTGAGTCAACAGCCGATCTGATCTCCGCTTTGACCTTATCGGGCGCGTCGGAATTCATCAGCGCGTCAACGGTTTCCTTGCTTTGCAGCAGCTGATTCAGCACCTGTCCGTAAGCGATGACGCCGTCGATCAACTCAGGCGCCTGTTTTGCGGCCGTCGCGGAAAGGACAGAGCCCCACGACATGCCGAAAAGCCATATCGCATTACGCGGGTAAAGCGCTTTAATAGCCTTGATCAGGTCGATCGTCATCTGCGTGAAATCGCCGATCGCAATATCCTCAGGCAGCTTTGCGTTATTGATGCCGCATCCGTACTGATCCCATGAAACAAGGATGCAGTGATCCGTGAACTCGGGAAACAAGCCTCTGCCGCCGACGCAAAACGGGATCGGCGAACCGGGTCCCCCGTGCAGCGTGATCACAACAGGAAGATCCTCCGTCTTGCCTTCGATCAGCACCTTCTGCAGATGACCGCCTAAGGTGAACTCCCTGACCATGGATACTTTGTTGGCTTCAATAGCCGCCTTTCTTTGCTGATTCATCTGATCCCCTCATTTCATCGTACGGTCATCGCGCTTCGCGAGACCTGCTTCGATAACGCACATGACCGCCGGGTCATGATTGCTTCCTGCACATTATAGCACGCGCTTCGGCCTTTGTCTATCGGATGATCGATTTTTGTGAATAGACCCGGCAAAAGGACAGCCGGTCAAGGCTGTCCTTCGTTTGCGTGTGTATTACATGATCGGCGCGGTTATCTGAGCTGCGGCGTCTTTCCTCGTAAAGATGTCGGTCGGTTCCACGATCGGCACTGACGTCGGTGACTCTGTCGGCGGCGACGTGGGAGCCTCTGTCGGCTGCGACGCCAGGGTCGCGTCCTGTTTCGGCGTTTCGGTCGCCTGCCGCGCCAGAGGAGAGGCGTCCTGAGAAATGGTCGATGACGGCGGTGAGAGCAGTCCCCATGTGTTGTTGTTCGACGCGAACAATACGAACATGCCGACAGCGACTGCGATCGTACTGGCGATGGTCGCGATCACGATCGCCATAACGCCGGATGATTTCTTTTCAGGAGATCGGATATCATTGCGGGTATCGTTCTCGTGATTCGCGTCGGTTTCTTCAATGAAGCGGGTATTCTCTTTCTTTGTGTTCTCGTCATAGTTCTTTCTGTTGTTGGTCATGATTCTTACCTCCTGTTTTCTGTAGATTCAGTCAAGCTGTTTAACTGTCCGCGAGCTTCGTGCCTCGGATTTTCATTTATTTTCCTTGACTGTGACTACAGTATAACAGGCGGTATAGGACAAGAATGGGACAAAATGCGGCTGTTTTTCGATTTTTCAGATTTTTTCAGAGCCGTCTGCCCTTCGGCGTCTTTCCTGTCCGAAGAATCCGCCCCGCAGAAAAACAGCGGGGTGATGTCCCCGCTGTTCCTTATCTATCTGATTGATCCGGTTTTGCTGTATTCCGCTTTGCCGTTATGCCGCAGGAGCCAGGATCGCCTTGATCGGATAGTTATCCAGCGCCATCTTGTCCTTGCCCTGCACCTCGATCTCCACATCGGGATAATCCGACGCGAGGATCCTGACACATTGCTGATAGGCTCTTTCGGCAAGGCTGTCCTTCAGGCTCGACATATCGCTCCATTTGCCGTCGGTATACAGATAGCTTTCTCCCTGATTGACGATGCCGGTGACGGTCATGCCGTCGTAGAATTCCGTTGAATACGGGAACACCTCGGTGTACACCTCGCCGCCGTCGGCGTCACGCTTCATCGTCAGTACGACAGAATACTTTTCGCCTTTTTTCAGGGCATATTCGTCCTTGAGATCGATCTTGTAGAAGCCGGTGAGCGCATGGCTGTTGACGCCTGTTTCCAGCAGAGTGCCGGACGCGGGATCGCCATCCTTGACGTCCTTATAGATCTCATAGGTGACCTCTGTATCATCTGCGCTTGTTCTGTACGCGATCTGATACAGGCTTTCATCCTCTTCTGCGTCGAACACGTTCGCCATTTTTGTTTCGTTGTCGTAATCCGTGCTGCCGTACCACTCTGTCATCATCAGATCATACTGATCGTAATTCGGCGCGGCATGTTTGACGGCTTTCTTGCTGTCAAACACAAAGCTTAACGGCGAATTGATGCTCTGGTCATAATAGGACAGATAGAAATAGCCGTCGTCGATATCGCCGTCGTGACTAGACAGACCCCAGCTGTTTTTGATGATGAACGCGCCGTCCGCGGGAGGGGTGCTTCCCTTGATCTCCGTTCCGCTGCTGTTCTTTCTGGTGAAATTCTCCTTGGGGAAGTTGTCATCGTAACCGACCACGGTGACCGCATGATCCGATACATTTTCTCCCTCGTAATAAACAGCCCTGTATTTGGCGTTGAATCCGTTGTGCGCGGTTTTCAGTGCCAAAGAAACACCGTGACCCTGATAAAGCTCGGACTTGACGGCCTTCAGAGCGTCTTCGTTCAGCGAATAATTGCCGTCTTCATCAAACGAAGCAGGACTCGCCAGAACGCGGCTGCTTCTGAGCAGTGCGTCGGTGGGCGCGCTGCGGTATTCGGCGTTCAGCGGCAGGTACCAGCCGACGGACGATTCATCGTCGTAAGCGTAGGGATACTCTCCGTTGACCTCGACGCTCTCGTCGACCGGACCGAAGCCCGTTCCGAACAGATTGGCGGTGTGTACGAACGGTCCGCCGATAAAATACGCGACGTTCTTCTTTGATTTTTCCGCCTCGGAGGGATCAAAGCCCTCGCCCACCTGAGAGGCGCGTACCTTGCCCTTTACTGCATCGTCCCCGGTGATCCCGTGGAACATTTACCACACGATATACTTTTCTGAAAAATCGACCTGATCATTGACCTCGCCTGCCTCAACGCCCATATCGTTGGCGAACAGATACGCGATCTCGGCGGAGCCTGCAAGGCTGAACGACCAGCAATCGCCGAAGTTCTGACTCTTGACCGGAGTCACATAATTCTTTCCGTTATAGTTTCTCAAATCGACCTTTGACGGCAGAGCGTCATCTTCCCCGGACGCGTATTCGCCGATATGATAAGGATTTTCGATCCCCGCTAAGCAGCGCTGGATCTTTGTCGCGTCCGTGATATCCAGACCGCTGCCGTCGACATCCGCCGCTTTTTCATCAAAGGCTGAGACAGGCAGATCGGCAAGCGTTCTCTGGATCGCGGTAGCGTCGAGAACGGTCACCGAGCCGTCCATGTCCGCATCGCCGATGATATACGAAGAGGAATGATGATGCTCGGGGTTGACGCAGGAAGCGAATTTTCCGTGATAGTTCGCGCTGTCCATCGGATAATATCCGTAGCAGCCGTCGCCGTAATAGACATACCAATTTGTGGGGTATACCTGACTTAAGACAGCATGGGACTCATGCTTTTCAAAATCGATGATCTGGATACAGCCGTCCATGTTATCGGGATTCGGCGAACCCTCGGGCAGGGTGTCATAATCCTCAGGCAAAGCGCCTTCAACATTGGCCTCTGCGAGGGAGTGAGCGTACTGATAGATCTCCTGAGATGCATCCTGTCCGCCGTTGACGCCGTTGCACTCGGAGCCGATCCCCGTCCACCAGAACACACACGTCTGGCAGTAATCCAGACCCAGATCGGAGGAATTGTAATGATTCGTCCAATGATATACAGGCCGCTCGGGATCCTCGGCAGGGAGCTGGAAATAGACCTTCTGTACGGGGCACTGACCGTCGCTGCATGCCTCGATCGCTTCTTCGCAGGTCGGCGTATCCACGGTCACGGTGTAGGCATCTGTGGGGGTGTAGGTCACAGCGCCGATCGGGACCGCCGCCGCGATCATAACGATCGCCAATGATAATACGATTGACAGGATTTTTTTCACGATTCAACACTCCTACAATATAATTAAGGTGATGTACACGGTAGCCAGCCGTGTCTGTTTTCCTTTTCAATGCCTAAGCTGTAGAATGGGAAAGAATGGTCTGACACTTTCAACCATGAACTAATACGTTCGCTAAGGAGTCAGTCAGCCGCCTCCTTTATTATTTCAGTCCTGAACAATGATATCGATTCAAAGTTTTGCGCCGCTGTCAGTCCGCTTTCGTCCGTTCGCTTCCGGACTGCAGGGCATATGGTTATCAGCGATGCTGATGATCGGCTGCATTTATTCGGCAGGCGCGAGGATCGCCTTGATCGGGAAGTTATCGATCGCCATGCTTTCCTTGCCCTTCAGCTGCACCTCGGGAAGCGCGGGATCGGAGCGGAGCTCTTCCTCACAAAGATCGTAAGCTCTGTCGATCAGGCTGTCCTTCATATCCGCCATGTCGTTCCATTTGCCGTCGGTGAACAGATAGCTTTCGCCTTTGTTGATGATACCGCGCACGGTCATCCCTTCAAAGAATTCTGTCGTATCTGTCGTATAGGGCAGCACCTCGGTATAGACCGTCTTGCCGTCCTCATCGGTCATGCGCTTCATCGTCAGAACGACGGCGTACTTGTCGCCCTTATTCAGGAAATACTCATCCTTGAGATCGATTTTATAGTAACCGGGGAACGTATGGCGGTTGACGCCGGTCTCCAGCAGTGTGCCTGACGCGGGATCGTCACCCTCGACGTCCTTATAGATCTCGTAGGTCACTTCGGTCATTCCGGAGCCGGTCACATACGCGATCTGAAACAGGCTTTCGTCCTCCTCGGCATCATAGACATTCGCCATCTTGGTTTCGTCGTCATGATCCGTACTGCCGTACCAGCTGGTCATCAGCAGATCATATTGATCGTAGTTCACTTCGTCATGTCTGATTGCGTCGTCGCTGTCAAAGACAAAGCTCAGCGGATCCCTCAGGCTGTGATCGTAATAGGATACATAGATGTAGCCGTCATCGATATCCCCGTCGAATTTCGTCAGGCCGCCGCTGTTTTTGACGATCAGCGCACCGTTCTCAGGCGGGATGCTGTCCTTATCGACTTCCCCATTGTAATTCTTTTTGGTGAAGTTTTCCTTAGGATAGTCGTCGTCATAGCCGACGACGGTGACAGCGTGATCCGGCTTTCCGTCGCCGTTGTAATATGCCGCGCGTTTTTTGGCGTTGAATCCGGGATGGGCAGAGCAAAGGGCGATCGAAACGCCGTGCCCCTGATTGAGCTCTGACTTGATCGCGTTCAGTCCGTCAGCGTTCAGCATATAGTTTCCGTCGGCGTCTGCCGAGGCGGGACTCGGGAGCCTTTTGCTGTATCTGAGTACAGCGGCGACGGGTGCGCAGCGGTATTCGGCATTGAGCGGCAGCGACCATTCCACCGACGATTTGTCATCATACCCGTAAGGATATTCTCCTTTGACCTCCACGCTCTCGTCGACCGGACCGAAGCCCGCTCCGAACAGATTCGCGTCATGTACGAACGGACCGCCGATAAAGTACGGCGTAAGCTCCCTTTCGCTCTCCGCTTCGCTCGGATCATAACCCTCACCGACCTGAGAAGCGCGGACCCTGCCCTTGACGACGTCGTCCTTGGTGATCCCGTGGAACATATAGCAGGTGATGTATTTCTCGGAGTAGTTGACCTGATCGTTGATCTTTCCCGTCGGTACGCCCTTATCGTTGGCATACAGATATGCGACCTCCGCCGCGCCGGTAAGGCTGAACGTCCAGCAATCGCCGTACCGCTGTGTTTTGACCGGAGTCACATAATTCTTTCCGTCATGATCTCTCAGATCGACCTTTGACGGCAGCGTTTGAGGGTCGATCTCTTCAAAAGAAGTACCGCTGTCCGATACAGCGCCTTTGTCCGCATCAGCGCCGTTATCCGAAGAAGCGCCTTTGTCCGCGGAGCAGGCGGCAACAGTACAGAGAAGCAGTACACACATTATCAGGGCGAGCATCTTTTTCATCGAAAATTCCTCCGTAGTCATCATTTCGCTATCATTGTAGCAAATGAGTCCCGTCATCACAAGCGACGCGCAAACGATAAACTAAAACATCGGTTGAGAAAATAAACTACCCATTTAAAACAGCGGCTTCCTGCGGCTGAAGTCCACGACAAGATCGCGCATATCCGTGGTTTGAATCTCATCGGCATAGCACAGCAGCGGTAGCACCGCGCTTTCCTGATTGTACATATAGAAAGCGATATCTCCCTTTGCGGTGGTTCCGAAGCTGCGGTAAAGCAGCTGGTTATCACAAAGGACGTCCATGATCCGATCGACCTGCTTCAGAGGGATCCCCGTTTCTTTGCTGACGAATGTCGCGTCAACGGGCATATTGGGACGCGTGTAGAGGTTAAAGAGTATTTTGAGCAAGTCAGGGTCGGAAAACGCTTTAAACAGCGTATGGAAGGTATCGATATTCACCAGCTTGTCGTGAAGGCTCCCCTTGGGTTGGGGCATCAGAAAAAATGTGCGGAAGCCCGGCGCGATCCGCGCACAGGCGATGCCGTCGTCCGTGACCAGCTTGGAGAAATAGCTCTGTTCGGAATCGGCTCCTCCGAACTTGTATGCGTGGCGGCCCTGAATATTCCCGCTGATATGCGCCAGCCCCGTAAAGATCGCCCAGCAAAGCTCGAACGCGTATTCATACGATTTTTTTGAATCCACAGCGTAAATGACTTCCGAGATCGTTTCTTCCAGACTCTTCTGCTTGCGGCCGAAAAGCTCATCGATGCTGACGTCGAGAACGTCGGCGATCGCGGGCAGCAGCTCGATATCCGGCGTGCCTCCTCTCTCCCATTTGGAGACCGCCTGCATGGAAACGCCCACACTGGCGCCGAGCTGTTCCTGCGTCAACCCCTTTTTGTTTCTGAATCTTTTGATCTGCTCACTGATGGTATTCATACATTTCACTTTTAGAACTGCTGATACCATTATATCAAATATTAGTTGACTTGTCCATCATAAATCTGCCGTTTTTGAGCAGTTTTTTCTGACGAATAAGAGCCCGACCCTGCGGTGTTACTCAACCGCGGGCAGACCTTGCCGTGATCGGGAGCATTGCCGTATGCGTATCGGAAGAAAATCACGCAAGCAAAAAAGAGGACGGCCTTTTCAGACTGTCCTCCGGAGAATGAAAATGTTTACTTGTTGGCGGATGTGACGTTCAGATCGCCGTCGACATTCAGCGTCAGTTTGACAGGTACTTTCACGCCGTCAGCGGAATAATAGTATCCGTTCACGTGGGTCGTGCCTTCTTTTGCACCGTAGAAGGTGAAGTCGTACTGACCCTTGTCGTAGTTGTAG
>ONAS01000072.1 GCA_900315815.1 uncultured Eubacteriales bacterium | reverse complement strand
GGCGCATGAATATACCCGCGCGGTGCTCCGCAATATCATCGTCCGTCCCGACGATATCACCGAGATCATGGCGTGCTACAAGCAGATGTACGGCAAGCCCTTCCCGAACGCTTTGAAGCGTGAGATCGCAGAGCATATACAGCGCTTTGATGAATACGCGCTCGCAAAATATAACAGCAGGGGCATGTCGATGAAATTCCGCGACGTCCTGCGCATCACCCATCCCGTTCCGAAGAATGCCGGGACAGAAGCGCTGTTCCGCAAGGTGCTTGACGATACCCTCGAAACGCCCTATACATGGGAAACAGAGCTTTCCGAAAAGGGCAACACCAAAGAGGTGTGGGACGAGCTGATCTCTTCCGGCAAGGTCGGATACATGGCGCTGCTCAGAAATCTTCGCAATATCATCAAGAGCGGCACGGATATTGCGCCCGTGCTTCAGGTGCTCAGTGATCCCAAGAGAGTCAGAAAGAGCCGTCAGCTGCCCTTCCGCTTCTTCAGCGCATACCGTATGCTGGAGAAGGAAGGCCTGATGACGCCCGAGATCCACTGCGCGCTGGAAAAAGCGCTGACCGTATCGGTCGAAAATCTGGAGACGATCCCCGACAGAACGCTGATCGCGGTCGATGTGTCCGTCTCGATGAACTGGCCGATATCCAACAAATCTACCGTATGGTGCTCGGACATCGCCGGATTGCTCGGCGCGATGGCGAGCCGTATCTGCGAGGACGCGACCGCCTGCTACTTCGATTGTTCGGGCGGTTGGTCATGTCTGGACGGCGATAAAGGCTATCAGGTGGAGCACTACGGAAAATTTGATTCTATCTTAGAAATATGCAGAAAACACGGCTTCCACGGCGGCGGCACCCAGATGGATCTGCCCATGTAGTACGCGCTTGAGGAAGATAAATCCGCGCGTCTGAAACCCTTTGACCGCGTGATCTATTTCAGCGACAACGTATGCAACCGTTCTTCCTACGGTTTGAAAACCGTGCAGGGCATGGTCGATGAATACCGCGGGAAATACAATCCCGATTTCTGGGTACACGGCGTAGATTTACAAGGCTACGGTACACAGCAGTTCTGCGGCAAGAACTTCAACCTGATCGCAGGCTGGAGCGAAAAGGTGCTCGAGTTCATCCTGCTTGCCGAAAGAGGCATCGGCTCGCTGGTGCAGACGATCGAAGCATATGAAATGAAATAAGAGAGTGGCCGGCCCAAGGTCAGAACCGAGGGTCAGCCTCTTTTTCATTGGAGCAGGTATTCGTCCCTGATGCAGCTTCCCAGAACGGTACGGATCGCGGAGAATGCCTCCCTGCCGTTTGCCGGCATATTATCCGAGGAGACCGTGATCTCCTGCCCGTCGTCTCTGAAACGGCAACTCAGCTTTGCACCGTCGATGCTGACGTTACCCGCACGGCCGTTCCAGTCCCGCATCCCGTACGCGTCGATGATCTCTTCACAGCGGTCGCGCGTCTCGCGGGGGACAAGGTACTCCGCCTGAGTCGTTTCCTCGCCGTCGGCGCTGTGGGTGACGACCATCCGCAGAAAGTTCGGGTCATAGCTGTACACTACGATCTCTTCCCAGCTGTCGGCGCGGGTGGCGACTGTCGCCCGGTACCAGTCGATCAGCATCGTCCCCTCCGGCTCTGTCGGGGGCACATAGATCATGCTGTTGTGCGAGCGGCATTCCAGCGTGACGTCGTGATCCGGCATCGTGAAGCGCAGGACGAAGCCCTTGTCGTCCTCATAGTCGTATCGCAGATCCTCGCCGTCCAGACAGAAGGAATAGTCCGTGTCGGTCGCGATATAGGGGTAGTACAGCACGACCTCCTCGCCCGCGGCGTATGCGTCCTTCGCGTTCTCATAGGACGATTTTGAGCCGCTGTAATCCACCTTGTATTTTTTGACGCTTTTGCATCCGAACAGTCCCAGCATCAGGCAGCCTCCTAACATACAGATCAGCAATGCGGTCAGTGATCGCCGTAAGCGACGCGTCATATCCAACGCCCCCTTGCAGTTGTTACCGTCATTGTACCGTATTCCCGCCGCTTTTACAATAGCAAATTTCCTGAATTGCTTGCCATCTGAGAAAAATAAGGCTATAATAAAAGCGGCACATATCCCGAAATCAAAAAAGGAGACAGATCAATGAAAAAAACAACAAGAATGCTCGCTTTGCTCTGCGTGCTGATGATGCTCGTATCGCTGGCGGCGTGCGGCGACAAGAAGGATGATTCCGCGAAGAAGTCCGACGGCGGCGAGACCGTGACCGAGGCGCCAGCCGATTCCAACCTTGCCGATTATGAGTGGGTCAAATTCGAGATGCCCGAGGGCTATGCCGACGCCAAGGAGTCGGACGCCTACGTGACTATCAAGGAAGAGGCGGACTCGCACCACATCATCAAGATGTTTGAGGAAAATATCTTCAGCAAAACCTACGATGAAATGATGCAGGAGTTTGCCGAAGACGATTATTATACGCTCGGCGATGCGTTTGAGCTGGGCGGACGCACCTGGACTCCCGTGCGCTTCACCTTCAACGACAACCCCAGCGTCAAGCTGTATACCCCTCTGACGGAAACCAAGTATTTCTATATGACCGCCTTTGAAATGGAGGAGACCGAGCCTGCCGTAAAGACCGTCATCGAAAGCCTTGAGATCGCGACCGAGTGATCGCGTTATCCCGCAATGTGAAGAAGCCGCCCCGAAAGAGGCGGCTTCGCTGTTTGTTGTCGGTGTTTATCAGCCGAAGGGGTTCTTGATCTTGCTGAGGAGCCCGTCGCCGATCATGCCGCAGGCGGTCTCGTAGATCTGCTTCGCGGTGGCGGCGTCAACGCCGATCTTTGCGGCGATCTGCTCGACGATCTCGCCCGCATTATTCTTATTCAGAATATTGATGCTGTCAAAAATGCCGTTGACCGACGACGCCTGATCGAGGCTGATGCCGGTTTTTTCCGCCAGCTGTCCGATAAAATCTGTTTTGTTCATCATGGTTCTCCTTTTCAGTTCAGTTTAGAATAGCCGTAGCTGTTGACAAGCGCCTCCAGCTTTTCGCCGCGGGCGCACATCGCGCACTGGTGCGGCTTGAAGCTCTGGTAGTCGCCCATATCGTTGGGGTTGAAGATCGAGTAGACCGGTACGCTGTCGCACTCGTCTACCGTAGCGAAGATCGCCGATACGCCGACCATGAAGCCGCCGTAGTATTTGACCGCGTCGATGGCGGCAAGAGCGCTTTTGCCGGTGGTGACCGACGCCGCGATGATCAGAACGTGCTTGCCGTGGATCATGGGGATGGTGTTGTCGCGGAAGATCATCTGACCGCCGCTCGCATATTCCGGCGACAGGACGTAGACCGTGCGGTGGGCGTTGAGGTTGACAAAGTTGTCGCGGGTCAGCTCGTCGGCGACGAACGCGCCGATGACCTCGGTGCCGTCGATGCAGATGATGGTGTCGATGATGGTGTTCGTCGCGTACGAGGCGACCATCTCCTTGGCGACCGCCTTTGCCTCCGACAGACGGTATTTCTGGGTCGTCACGTCGATGTAGTAGTTGGTGTGGCTGTGCATGGTCGCGAAATGCCCCTTGCGTACGCGCAGAAAGACCTCCGGTATCCTGGTCCTGATTTTGTATTCCTTTCCCATATGCGCCTCCGAATGCAGTTTTACTTTCTCCATTTATTATACAACCGCCCGCGGTGGGAATGCAATTGTAAATTGTACCTATAAATCTGCCGTGATTATTGGTGAGATTACCGATTCGGGGATCTGCTCACGTGCGGCTTGACGGACGGCGCCGCGGCGGGTATAATGAGAAAAAACGACTGGAGGTCATCATATGCGACTGGATAAATATCTGAAGGTTTCCCGGATCATCAAGCGCCGCACCGTTGCCAACGAGGTCTGCGACGCGGGCAAGGCGGTCGTCAACGGAAAGGCGGCACGCGCCTCCTACGATGTGAAGCCCGGCGATGTGATCGAGCTGAACTTCGAGAGCCGCGCGGTGAAATTCCGTGTGGAAAAGGTGGTGGAGACCATCCGCAAGGAGGACGTTTCCACGATGTATACGCCGCTGTAAGCGGCCGCATGACCGCGGTGCGTCGGAAGGCGTCCGAAAATAGCGGTCAGATATTTGCAGCGGAAGCTCCCGCTGTCTCTGACACAGCTGCGTTCCGATCGCCGCCCATCATATTTCCCCGACCCCTCCCATATAATCTAAGGACAGATGATATCGGAGGGATTTTTTGTGTCCGAAAACAGTGTGAAAAAGCTCCATCTCCTGACGCTGGATAACCGCAGCCTGCTGACGCTCAGCGGGGTGGAGGACGTCGTTGGCTTCGATGACCAGACCATCAACATCCGCCTGTCCGAGTGCACGCTGGTGGTAAAGGGGTCGTCGCTGCATATCAGCAGGCTCAGCCTCGACACGGGGGACGTCGCCGTCGACGGACGGATCAGCTCCCTGCAGTATCTGGGCGCCTCGGCGCGGACGCTGCGCTCCAAGCTCTTCCGCTGACATGTGGTTCTCGTTGTCCGCGCAGACCGCGTATTTTCTGTGGTCGCTCGCGCTGGGAGCCGCCGCCGCGGTGCTGTACGACGCCGTGCGTGCCGTGCGCTGTCTGCTCAAGGCAGGCAGACTGCATCTGCTGATCAGTGATATCCTCTTCTTCGTCGTGTGCGGCGTGCTGACGTCGCTGTTCGCGCTTCCGTTCAACAAGGGCAGCGTGCGGGGGTTCATCGTGTTCGGCGAGGCGGCGGGGTTTTTGATCTTTAGGCTCACGATAGGAAAAATATTTCGGCGATTTTACAGCATATTGTCTACGCTGATTGTCCGAATGTTGAAAAAAATATGCGATTTGCTCAAATTATTTTTCGATTTGCTATTGAAAATTGCCTCCCGTGTAGTGTATAATGTAGGTGTATTAATAGATAAATTGAATCGATTGGCGTCCGCGGCTCACAGGAAGCGTTTGAAGAAAAGGAAGGACCGCCGCACAGTCAGGAATCAACGCCCGCGCAAAAGGCGCGGTGCAAAAAGCGGCAGGGCGGACGCACAGCAAAAGAGGAACGGTTATGAAAGAAGATACAAAGAAAAAAACCAAAAGATCCGCCAAGGAGCGGAACGCGGAAGACGCCGCCGATAATGGGGAGCAGAAGGGCTTCTTCTCCTCACGCATGGCGATCGTGCTTCTGGCGCTGGTGGGGCTGGCGTTCGTCGTGTACGCGCTGATCACCCTTTCGGGCATCAACTCCCAGATCAGGGAAAGACGGGAGCAGCTGAACGCGATCAAGGACGAGATCACCGTTCAGGAGATCAAGAACGACGCGATGAGCAAGACCTACAACCTCACCGATTCCGAGCGCAGCGCTTATATGGAGCGCCTTGCGCGTGACGAGCTCGACTATGTCAAGGAGGGCGAGCGCGTGTTCGTCAACGTCGCCGGCGAGTGATCGTCTGACGGCAGGGATGCGGAGCATGGGCAGAGGCTCCGCCGTATCGAATGCAACCGGACATACCGGTCACGGCACAGACAGACCATCTGACGGCTTTTCGGCGCTGCGGACGCATTTATGCGGGTCGCCGGGGCAGAAGGACGGTCCTGCGGCCGTATACAGGTATCACCGATTCAAAATTTACAAGGGGTAAAAATCTGAATGTCTTTGAGTGTCGGCACAATCGTAAAAGGTAAAGTAACCGGTATCACCAATTTCGGCGCGTTCGTCGAGACGGAGGACGGCTCCCGCGGAATGATCCACATTTCCGAGATCTCCCGTTCCTACGTCGAGGATATCCGCTCTGTCCTGAGGGTAGGTCAGGCGGTGAACGTCAAGGTGATCTCTATCAACGAGCAGGGCAAGATCGCCCTGTCACTGAAACAGCTGGAATCCGGCGACGACCGGAAACCAGCCGCAAAAAAGGCTCCGAAGGCGCAGCCCAGACAGCGCAAAAAGTACGAGCCCGCTCCGGCGGTCACCTCGCCCGGTGATTTTGAGTGGCAGGCGTCCTCCGCCGGCGGCTCCTTCGAAGACATGATGTCAAAATTCAAGCGCACCTCTGAGGACAAGATGTCCGATCTGAAACGCGGAGAAAGTCGCGGCTATTCCCGCAGGGGGAACGGCAGCGGTCGAAAATAAATTCCATATAGCTAGGAGGCATTCATTATGAAGATTACCTACACCGCACGCAAGGTAAATCTGAGGGACAATTTCAAGGACAGAGTGGAGAAGAAGCTCAAAAAATTTGACAAGATCTTCTCTGATGATGCTCAGGCCTTTGTTGTTGTCACCGTTGACAAAAGCTCGCAGACGGTTGAGATCACCATCAAGGACAACCAGATGATCTACAGAGCTGAGAAAACAATGCCTGAGATGAACGACGCCGTAGATAAGTGCATTGACGTGCTGGGGCGCCAGCTTCGCAAGAACAAGGCGAGGCTTGAGAAGCGCCTGCGCAGCGGCTCGCTGGAAGAGCTGGTCGCACCGGTCGAGGAGGAGATCGCGGAGGAGGATTACACCGTTGTCCGCACCAAGCAGATCCCCGTCAAGCCTATCACAGTCGAAGAAGCGATCCTGCAGATGAACATGGTCGGTCACAAGTTCTACATGTTCACCAACGCGGATTCAGGCGAGGTCAATGTAGTATACGTCCGTGACGACGGCAAGTACGGCTTGCTGCAGCCCACGGCTGAGGAATAAACACGACCGTCATCGAGGCGATCGAAAGCAGAATAACGGATAGCCTGACGGGCTGCCGCGTGAAAGCGCGGCAGCCTTTTTCTGATGCGTGAAGAGCGCGGCGGACGCGCGTGAACCTCCCGCCTGACCAGACCGCATCACCCGCCCCTCAATATGTTCATCCCGCATGCGGCCCGCGTCATGGCGCTCCTTCCGCGTAAGCAACGTTTCTATGGACATCCTGCGCGCGATTTGGTATAATAGCCGTATCACAGAGATAAAGGGGATGCCGTGATGGAATTCTGCGCGCCGTGTTTGCTGGGGCTTGAGGGCCTGCTGGCAAACGAACTGAGATTCATGGGACTGGACAGCGTCCGCGCCGAGAACGGGCGGGTGCTGTTCAAGGGCGATCACACCGCCATGGTGCGCGCCAACCTCTGCTCGCGGCTGGCTCAGCGGGTGTACATCCTGCTGGCGGAATTCCGCGCGGCGGATTTCGATACCCTTTTCGAGGGCGTCAGAGCCATCGACTGGAGCGCGTATCTGGCAGAGGACGACGCCTTTCCCGTCAAGGGAGGCACCCTGGACAGCACACTGACCTCCGTCCCCGCGTGTCAGAAGATCATCAAAAAGGCGATCGTGGAAAAGCTGCGTCAGACCTATCGCACCGACTGGTTCGAGGAGAGCGGCGGCGTGCATCAGATCGTGTTCCGCATCTTCAAAAACCGCGTGAGCATCCTGCTGGATTCCACCGGCGCCGCGCTGAACAAACGCGGCTGGCGTGCAATGTCCGGCGACGCGCCGATCCGCGAGACCCTTGCCGCCGCGATGGCGGAGCTCGCCCGCGTGCGGTCGGAGCATATCGTGATCGACCCGTTCTGCGGCAGCGGCACCATCCTGATCGAGGCGGCTCTGAAGGCGCTCAACATCATGCCCGGCATGGAACGCGCCTTCGCCTTTGAGGCATGGCGTCAGGTCGATCCCGCTGTCCTTGCCGCCGAAAAGGAACGCGCCTGCGCGGGAGAGCGGCACGACTGCGGCTTTCACGCCTACGGCTATGATATCGATGAGGATACCCTGGAGATCGCCCGTCAGAACGCACGGCTTGCCGGCGTGGGGGACAGGATCACCTTTGAAAAGCGCGATATCCGCGACTATACCGAGGACTTTGAACGCGCGAGCGTCATCACCAACCCTCCCTACGGCGAACGGATGCTGGAGCTGAAGGAGGCGCGGGAGCTGTACCGCGTCGCGGGCAGGAAATTCCCGCCCAAGCCGTACCATTCCTACACCCTGATCTCTCCAGACGACCGCTTTGAGGAGTGCTTCGGCAGACCTGCCGACAAACGCAGAAAGCTGTACAACGGCACCCTGAAGTGTCAGGTGTATCAGTACTTCAAATAATTCTTCTATAGAATCAAAATCCCGTCAAGTTGACAAACAGCCGCATATATACTAAAATATAGGTATCAACAGCATAACTCAGGAGGTTTGTATGAAAAAGCATATTGTCCTGATAATGAACATCATACTGGTGGTGCTGCTGCTCGGCGCGGTCGGCTTTACGATCTACAACGTGATGTCCCGACAGAACGAGGCTAAGCCCGCTTCGTCGGAGCATGTCGGCGCGCAGCTTCCCTCCGGCGAGGAGGAGACCGAGCTGCCCAGCGTCGATCCGTCCAAGCACTATAAGATCGGTATCGTCCAGCACTACAACAATAACGACAGCAACGACTGTTATGCTGGCTTCATCTCCGAAATGAACGAGCGCGGGATGATCGGCAACGTGGATATCGTCTACATCATCGAAGAGGACGAGGATCGCTGCACGGCTGAGATACAGCGGCTGATCAATGAAAAATGCGATCTCTTATGCACCATCGGACCGTACGCGTCGTCTGTCGCGGCGTCGCTGACCACGGATATCCCGATCGTCTTTGCGGGCATCGCCGATCCCGAACGTGCGGGGCTGATCAGCTCCAGCGAGAACCCCGGCGGCAACATCACCGGCGTATCCAGCTATACCCCGGTCTTTGAGCAGATCGACCTGATCAAGGTGCTCCTGCCGCAGGTGAAGAAGGTCGCGACCGTTTACAGCTCGACCGACGAGTATGCCGTGACGCAGGCGATCATCGCCGCAAAGGAGGCGGAGGAGCAGGGCATGAAGATGGAAAAATACCCCATCACCAAGCCCGCCGAGATCGAGGACGCCCTCGCCGATATCCGCAAAAGCGGCGTGCAGTCGATCTATCTGCCGGTGGATACGTTCATCTTCAAGCACATGAGCACGATCATGGAATTCACCGACAAGAACAAGATCCCCGTCTTTGTCGGCAACGAGAAGATGCTCAGGGCGGGCGCCTTCGCGACCAGCAAGATCAACTACACCTCGATCGGACGCAAGGCGGCAGGGCAGAGCTACGATATCCTCTTCGGCAAGAAGGATCCCGCGTCGCTGTCCGTCATCTACAAATACGACTGCTACAATCTCGTGAATCAGGCGGCGGCGGAGAAGCTGGGCGTCAGGCTCAACGAGAGCATGCGCGATCAGGTGCAGGTCAAGGATTATACAGCGGAATAAAGCACAAGCGATCCCTCGGAACACCCCGTGGGATCTTTTTCTTCGGCGGGCATCGGCGAAATAGAAACAGGCGGACAAAGCCGAAATATGAATAATTTATGAAAATGTCAAAATACACTTGATTTTTTACAGAATATGGTTTACAATATAGTTAGCACTCAAGGATTGAGAGTGCTAATTTTCTGATATGACCGGAGTCCGCTCCGGCTTTTCGCTTGTTATTGATTAAAGGAGGAATAGATATGACAATCAAACCGCTTCTGGACAAAGTTGTGCTCAAGCTCGACGACGCTGAACAGACCACCGCTTCCGGCATCGTGCTCTCATCCGCCGCGCAGGAAAAGCCACAGTACGCCAACGTTGTGGCTGTGGGCCCCGGCGGCATCGTAGACGGCAGCGAGGTCGTCATGACCGTCAAGGTCGGCGACAAGGTGATCGCTTCCAAGTACGCGGGCACCGACGTCAAGATCGACGGCGAGGAGTACACCATTGTCCGTCAGAGCGATATTCTGGCGATCGTAGAGTAATTTCGGGAGGTATTTATCATGGCTAAACAGATTGTTTACGGCGAGGACGCCCGCAAGGCGCTCCAGTCCGGTATCGACCAGCTCGCCGATACCGTCAAGATCACACTGGGTCCCAAGGGACGCAACGTAGTATTGGATAAAAAATTCGGCGCTCCGCTGATCACCAACGACGGCGTGACCATCGCGAAGGAGATCGAGCTCGAAGACGCATTCG
>ONAS01000071.1 GCA_900315815.1 uncultured Eubacteriales bacterium | reverse complement strand
TCATTCCGCTACGCTCCATTCGGCTTCAAAATCTTTCCTCTATCCACACATCCATTATTTTGGGTGTTTCCCGACTGCACTTTTCTTGACATATTCAGACTGTATTGTGAGCGGCTGTAATGTGTCATGTTCTCGTGGGTGTTTGGCTTTTCTGCGTGTGGAGCGGTGGCTTGAGTGCTGTTGTGTGGTTCGTGAGGCATTATATCGTGACATGCAGTTAAGGGCGCGGCGCTGTGTGTGTTGTAAATCTGTCGTCATTGAGCTGTTCGGGGATCGCGGCTGTATGTGAATTCTTTTGTGCAGTGTGTGAGCGGAATCGCGTGCGCTGTTTTACCGGTGTTCGGCCGGCGCTGACGATCCCCTCATTCCGGTAACGATTCTGACAAGTCATATTTGTAGGAATACAAGTCATTTTCGCAAAAGCATTGACGCGGTGAGCCGCCGTATTGTACAATAAGATCGTCAGAAACCCCGCTGATCCGACGACGAAAGGATGGTACGATATGACGAGGACACTGAGAAAAATGACGGCAGTTTTGCTGGCGCTGATCGTCGCGATCGGACTGCTGCCTCTGAGCGCCTTTGCCGCGCAGGTCGACATCGCCGAGAGCGGGATGCAGATCTTCGTCCGCACCCTGACCGGCAAGACCGTCACCCTGGAGGTCGAGTCCAACGATACGATCGAGAATATCAAGCAGAAGATGCAGGAAAAAGAGGGCATCCCGCCCGATCAACAGATCCTGATCTTTGCGGGCAAAAAGCTCGAGGACGGACGCACGCTCGCGGATTACAATATTCAGAAGGAATCCACCCTGCATCTGGTCAGCAGAACGGACGGATACTACGACCTGTACCTCGGGGATACGCAGATCACCGAGGACAACCGTGACGATATCCCGTCGGTCACCGAGGGCAGGGCCAGCTTTGACTCCGATACCTGCACCCTGACGCTCGACAGCGTCAGCAGGATCACCGGTCAGCACAATGACGCGATCCTGTATTCCGGGCTGGATCACCTCACGATCGAGCTCAAGGGTCAAAACGTGCTCGACAGCTATATCCGGAACCCGAACGCTTACGTCTCAAATTGGGATTATCACCGTGACGTCGGGATCCTTGCCCGCGGCGAGGTATGCTTTATCGGCGGCGGCGACGGCAGTCTTGCCTTCAAGGGCTTTGAACAGACGATCCTCGCGGAATCGAAACCCATAAGCATCGAGAGCGGCGCGATCAGCATCATGATGGACACCCATCAGTTCGGCGCAGTCAGACGCCGCGCGGTGATCGAATGCGGCAGTCTGACCATCGACGGCGGCAGCCTCGCGATCGACGCGTATTTCAGAGCGGACTCCTTTGAGGGAAAGGTCAGCAGCACGATGGTCGGCTCCGACTGCAGCTACCGCACACGCGGCGTTATATGCGATACCTTCCATATGACCGGCGGCAGCCTGACCGCTGACCGCTGTCGGGTCGGCGTCCGCGCGAATACAGCCGTGATCGAAGGCGGCACCATCGATATTTGCTACACCAATGACTGCGGCTTCCAAGCTCAGAGCATCTCGATCAGCGGCGTCGATACGCAGATCGACATCGGCGGCTCCAATTATGCCGTATCCGGCACGCTGAGCCTTTCGGAGGAGCTCAGCATCCATTCTCCCGCGGGCGGCAGGATCGCGGGCGACACGATCACGGACGAAAGCGGCGCTGTCAGCGACAGCGTGAAGATCTCCGCAACGATATTGACCGTCACCGTTCATACGGACGATCAGACCGATCCGATCGAAGTCAAGGTCAGGTACGGCACAAGGTTCTTTGACGCGCTGTACGCGCAGGGCGTCTTTACCGCGCTTTCCGATATGGAGACGGATGACCGCCTCTTCCGTGATCTCGCGACCAAGCCGCTGTCGGGATTTGCCGACGCGGACGCATTCAGCGCCGACGCGGAGGCCCTGCTCGATTCTGTCGTTACGCAGGACAGGGACGTTTACGCCTGCTTCTTCACCAAGCTCCGCAGTGTCGGGCTGACGGTCGGCACGCCTGTCGCGGGTACTGTCGTGACTCTCGCCGACGGCGTCCAGACGCCCGCTCCCGCAGTCACCCTCGCCGATGACGCGCACTGCTTCGTGACGGACGGGCTGATGTGGACGGTCGGGGATCCCGAGGGCGTGCGGTCTGATTTTGAAGGCGCCTTCGCAGAGGGGGAGACCTACTATGCCGATCTGATGCTGATCCCGGATTTCGGTTATTGGCTGGACGATGACACCGTCGTGACGGCTGACGGCGCGAGGGTGGAGAAAAGCTGCGGCAGGATGGCTCTTTATGTGCTGATTTCGAGCGAAGCGCTCCCCGATGACAGACCCATCCGCGGCGACGCGGACGGCGACGGCTCGGTCTCCATCCTCGACGCGATCGCTGTCCAGCGGTATCTGGCGGGGTACAGATCCGCCGATCCCGGGATCGTGGAGGAACGCGGCGACCTCAACGGCGACGGCGTGGATATCCTTGACGCGACTATGATCCAGCGGCATCTCGCGGATTATGAAGTCCCGTACGCGATCGGCGAGAGGATCGGATGATCGGACGCTCCCGCACGCGGATAGATACAGTGAATGACGCAAAGGCTTCGGGCGGATCTGCCCGGAGCTTTTTTGCGTGACGGAGGGCGTTCGGCGGGCTTTGTCGGGATCTTCCCTGAAATCTGCCGCAAAAGGGTTGGACATCCGCTGAGAATATGGTATGATAGAGATATCAAGCATGGGGAGGATGAAAATGAAAAAGCGTTTGCGGTTTCTGATCGGATTTACGGCGCTGATCCTGATCCTCTGCGCCGCTGTGACGGTGATCTGCGCGAGGAGCGTCACGGAATCGGTCTACTATTACGATTATATGCCGGAGCTGACGGTCAAGGGGACGCACTATACGTCTCAGAACGATCATGTCGCGATGAAGGATGTGACCATCGGGGACGGCGTTGTCAAAGCACAGTTCACGCCGCGTTCCGTAGGCTTCGATACCGTCACGGTCTGTACCGAAACTAGCGATCCGATGCGCGACGGCGAGGTGGAGCTGAAGTTTTTTGCGGGGCCGTTCGGCACGCTGTTCATCTTCCACCCGCATCTGGATTTCAGCGGCGGGCTCTATGTGATCTGCCTGCTTTTGCTGTTGTCGGCGGTGATCGCCGCGGTACTGCTGCACAGCTTTGTCGACTGTATCCGCAGGGCGCGGTTCGATTATCTGCCCGTGATCTGCGGCGGCGCGGGACTGTTCTGTCTGCACTGGCTGGCCGCGAGCGTCATCACGCTGATCGACTCGTTCTCGATGCACTATCAGTACGGCTTCGGCAATTATCTGTGGGAGCTTGCCGGCTCCGCCGCAGCGTTCAGCCGCAGTATCGCCGCCGTGATGGCGGTGTTCTGCACCGCGCTGGTGATCAGCAACCTGTCGCTCATCCGTCACGAGGGCTTCCGCGTGCAGAATCTGCTCGGCGTGATCCTGGGCGTCCTCTGGGTCTCGGATACGGTGGTCAACCGCTTCTTCTTTGAGCAATCGTTCGACGACGTGTCCCTTGTATTCACCGCTTTGTCCAACGGGATCGCCGTCGTCATCAGCTACTTTGAATGTATGCTGTTCTCCACGGCGCTGTCGGCGTTCCTTGCCGGACGCAGTCAGCCGCCTCTCGACAGGGATTATGTGGTGATCTTAGGCTGTGCCATCCGCGGGGACGGCTCGCTGACGCCGATCCTGCGGGGGCGCGTGGACGCGGCGCTGCGCTTTGCGGAAAAACAGCTGAACGAGACCGGCAGACAGGTGAAGTTCGTGCCGTCAGGCGGGCAGGGTCCGGACGAGGTCATCAGCGAGGGCGAGGCGATGAAGCGGTATCTGCTGGAGCAGGGCGTCGGGGAGGAACGGATCCTCCCAGAGACGCAGTCCGTCAACACCTATCAGAACATCGGGTTTTCCAAGGAAATCATCGAAAACGACGCGCGGGGCGATTATCGCGCGGCGTTCGCCACCACCAACTATCATGTGTTCCGCGGGTACATCCTGTGCAAAAAGCTGGGTCTGAAGAACGCGCGGGGGATCTCTGCGAAAACCAAATGGTATTTCTTCCCGAACGCCTTCCTCAGAGAGCTTGCGGGGCTGGTCGTCGATCAGTGGAGGCTGCATATCGCGGTCATCCTGCTGATCATCCTGGCGTTCACGGCGCTCACCTACGCGGCGGTGCAGATCGGCGCGGTCGTGTGAGCAATCGGCAAAACGAATAGATAAAAGCAAAACCACTCGTTCAGTCCGGCTGAAAAAAGGTGTGGAAATCCCGCGGAGAATATGGTATAGTCAGTACAGGAACCGTACAGCACGGCGGCGCGGGGACATGCAGACGCTCGCCGCCGATAACGGGATACAAAAACAGGACCGAAAGGGGAAAATATCATGAAGAAGCATTTCAGAAGCATCCTGTGTTTACTGCTCGCGCTGTGTATGTGCGGCGCGGCGCTCGCCGGCTGCTCCGGTCAGTCAAAGGACAAGTCAGACGACGGCAAGGATGAAAAGGAAGACGTGACCTATACCCTCGACAACATCCGCGATTATATCGTCGGTCTCGACGAGCCTGTCGAGCTGGAGGACGGCTCTAAGCAGGCGCTGATCAATTTCGACAACGCCGCGACCACACCCGCCTTCCTGCCTGTCATGGATGAGGTCAACGACAAGCTCAAGACCTACGGCTCTATCGGACGCGGCTTCTCTCAGAAGTCGAACATCTCCACCGACATCTACAACAACACCCGCGAAAAGGTGCTGAAATTCGTCGGCGCGTATGACGAGAACGAGCCCGACAAGTACACCTGCTTCTATGTCAACAACACGACCGACGGTCTGAACAAGCTCGCCTCCGCGCTGATCGAGGACAAGAGCATGACCGTTCTGACCACCCGCATCGAGCATCACGCAAACGATCTGAGCTGGCGCGAGCGCTGCAGCGTCATCTGGGCGGAGGTCGACGACAAGGGCCGCGTGAACTACGATGACCTTGAAAAGCTGCTCAAGGAGAACGACGGCAAGGTGAATTATGTTTCCGTCACCGCCGCGTCCAACGTCACCGGCTATGTGACCGATGTGCACAGGGTGGCAAAAATGGCGCACGCCCACGGCGCGAAGATCATCGTCGACGGCGCCCAGATCGTCGCTCACCGCAAATTCTCCATGAAGGGCGCGACCCCCGAGGAGAACATCGACTTCTTCGTCTTTTCCGCTCACAAGATGTATTCGCCCTACGGCGGCGGCGCGGTGGTCGGTCTGACCGAGGAGCTCAACAAGCATATGCCCACCTTCTACGGCGGCGGCACCGTCAAGATCGTCCGCGACAAGAGCTACACCACAAAGGACGCTCCCGCAAAGTACGAGGCGGGCTCGCCGAACTACCCCGGTGTGGTCGGACTCGGCAAGGCGATCGACATCCTCGAGCAGATCGGCTTTGACGCGATCGAAGAGCATGAGAAGAAGCTCAACCGCAAGCTGATCGACGGCCTTGCCAAGCTGGACAACGTCATCCTCTACGGCGACTGCGAGAACATCGACGACCGTGTCGGCGTCGTGACCTTCAACTTCTCCGATATCAACTCCTACCACCTCGCGGAACAGCTCACCAAGATCGGCGGCGTCGCGACCAGACGCGGCGCGTTCTGCGCACATCCGTATGTATGGCGTCTGCTGGGGATCCCCGACGATGACGTCGATCAATACAACGAATGCGCCGAGGCGTCTACCCCCGGCATGATCCGCATCAGCTTCGGCATCTATAACACCGAGGACGAGGTACAGCAGTTCCTCGACGTCATGCCCAAGGTGATGGACGCCGCGCGGGAGATCACCGAGCAGTCCGAAAAGGTGAGACCCGGTATGGCGAAGTACTGATCGCATCCGACAATAATACACAATGACTGTCAAAGCTGTCATGCCGCCGATCGGCATGGCAGTTTTTGTGTATCTGCCTACTTGACAAATGCGGTTTTATCCATAAACTTATGGGTAAGACAATACACCCGCCCGACCGCAGATGTCCTCCGCGATCGGAGCAAGGGAATACCCGCAGAAAGGAGTGACCGCGATGGATATCCCGCAGAATATCATCGCAGCGTCGGCATTGGCGAACCCGACGATCATGACAGAGGAGACGCCGCCGCTGACGGACGCGTTTCCGATCGATCCCGTACCGCATCACGATCTCATCGAAAAGAAGCGTAAAGGAAAATATTTGCACCATATCCGCAAAGCGCTGAGACTGCGCGAAAACGGCAGGAATGAAAAGGCGGACAGGGCGCTGCAGAAGGCGCTGGACGCGCTGGAGTCGCTCCGCGCGTGGTACCAAATGCCGTTCGTTCGCCGTGATCGGATATATCGCGATCGGGTGCATGCGCTGTACTGGCGCGTCAGAGAGGAACGGGGCGTGATCTGCGGCACAAACAGCAGACGCGGTCTGCCGCTGCGCTCGTATGAATACATCCCCAAGGACGCCGAAAAGGCACAGCAGATCGCGCGGCTGAGCGGATCGATGCTGATCGACCGCCGCTGTCCCGGGGAGCTGAGCGGATACCTGCCCGCAGGCGGCTTTATGTGGACAAGGCTGCCGCTTCACGGAAAAAGCAGTAAAAGGAAAACGGAAAAATACGACAGGATCGCGGATGAAAATATCCTCGGCTGCGGAGATATGATCTTTCTGGCAAAGGGACAAAGCCGCCGCTGTCACCTTGATCTGATCGACGCGCTGGATCGAAGCGCGAAACGGGCAAAGGAGGAGGGGAGACTCTCCGCCTCCCACAGCGATCTGGAGGACGCGCTGTGCTTTTGCAGGATCCCCGAGGACCGACCGCCGACAGACTGCGCGTGAATCTGGCGCAGGTGAGTTATCTTGAGGGACTGGAGCATCTGCACAAAAACAGCATACCGTCGGCGCACGGATGCTTTCACGACGCGATCGCCCTGCTGAGGACCTGCGCTCCCGCGGTGCGCGATCTGCCCATATGCGGCGCTTTGGAGGCACGTTTGCTCAGAGCGCTGGGCGACACCGCCTTGTATCAGGGCGATACCTGCGGCGCTTACCGCTGTTATCGGGAGGCGCAGGGCATGTCGGGCGATGACAGCGTCACGCTGTCCTGCGTTTACAGCGGACTTGCCGCTCTTGCGCTGATCGCCGATGATCCCGATGAAGCGGAGCGGTATCTGCATGAGGCGGAGGAGGACGATGATATCAGCTTCCGCTCGCGTCTGGGGAAAAGCTCCTGCCCGAATGGGACGATTTCGAGGCGCTGACCGCACAGAACGGCGCCGATCTGACAAAGGGAAAATCACAGCGTCAGCTCCATGACGAGTACACGCTCGGCAGGGAGGACTTCACCGAAAGCCTCAGCGCCTATCGGGAAGCCCTTAACGAGAAAAACAGACGGCCGGACAGGGACGCGTACTTCATCTTCGACGGCTATTTCGGCCTGCACGACGATCAGCTGAGCTGCTATGAGGGCAAAGAAGAGTCCGCGCTGTATCATCTGCGTTCGGGCGACCGCAAAAAGGCGGAGAAGATCTGCCGCAATGCGCTTTCGGGCAAGTACCGGGTGTATCTGGAAGCCTTCATGGAAAAGCACGGCGGCACAAACAGCAGACGCGGTCTGCCGCTGCGCTCGTATGAATACATCCCCAAGGACGCCGAAAAGGCACAGCAGATCGCGCGGCTGAGCGGAGTTTTGGCCCTTTCAGATGTGCGCCCCGCAGGGGGCAGATCCGCCGCCGCCGTGGTAAGAGATCGAAAAGCGGCGTCTTTTGGGCTGATTTGCGAAAAAATCTTTGTAACATATCACATAAAGTATCTGGTTTACAAAAAAATACTATATATTGTATACTAAAATCGTTGTTATTATTCTGATCTAGAATAATAACGGCTTTTTTGTGAGCGTTTTTGAGCGCGTCGTATGGTACAATCGGTAAAAGTATTTCTGTGTCCTGCGTGATCTCTCAGCGGACGCGGCACAAAAACAGAGCAAAAAACGTATAAGATCAGTCGTAATAATAAGAACGGGGTGTGACTTATGAAAGCAAAAGATTGGTTAAAACGAATGAAGTCAGGAAGAAATCGGCGGTTCTCATCGATCGGCTGCAGTGTGATCAGCATGCTGGTCTGCGTCGCGATCCTTGTGACCTCCAACGCGTTCGTGTTCCCTTCGATCGCGCTTGCCGGAGCTGCCGATGAGGCGGCGAATGCCGAGGCGTCCGCAAACGGCGTTCAGGCAGAAAACCGCAGGAACGACGCCGTCACGCAAAGCGCCGACGCGAGCGCTGAGGATCAGCTGAACGAGCGTCTGAACACGCTGGTGTCATCGGTCTCTCTGATGAAGCAGGACAGCGCCGCGGCGGCAAAGGCAAAGAAGACCGCCGAGGTGGCAAGCACCGGAGCGGGAGAGTATGCCGCCAGACTGACGGACCGCTCGAACGATATCGGCGTTAAGTCGGAAGGCTACGAGGACTCACCGTATAATTTTGAAAAAACATATTCAGGCGGAGTAATTGGATATAATCTCTGGGTTCCCGATACTGATAAGAGGACCGGCGGCACAGTTTATATCGGAAACTCAGCTACCGGCAGACCTTTAAAGCTTTGGCAGGCGGAACAGTATTGGGACGGTGAGGCTCCGTTCCGCATTACTTCTGTCGATAGTGATCAAAGGACGTATGATTTCCAAACATACAATGACTTTACGTTAGAAGATGATGTCGCTCCGAACGGTGCATTCAAGCTCGACCATCTGGATCTGGAATTCAGTATCGTCAGTCTCAGTTCCAAACAGAACATTTATGCCCGCGGAAATAAGCTCGTCATCGGCGAAAGTGTCACGACTAAGAGCGGCGGACAATGGAGAATCTACGGCGGTACCGAGCACGCGCATTTGAATGATACAGACGGCAGACCGCTTATTGACACAAACGTCGTTGTCGCCAGCGGTAACTGGGACTATGTCTTCGGCGGCGGCGAAGGTCCGACCGGCCGCGGCACGCAGGTCACGATCCGCGGCAACGCCAACGTCACTAACGTCTACGGCGGCGGTGAGCGCAAGGGCAGTATCGGCTTGACTGATTATAATGAAAGAAATACGCTGCAAACAAACGGCAACGGCATCAACGTGTATGTGGAGGACGGCACCGTCGGCAACATTTGGGGCGGAAGCGCGATCAACAGCAATCAATACTCGCTCTTGGGACTTGCCGCCAATATACCGCTGCCGATCTATGAAGATATCAGTATCAACGTATCCGGCGGTCAGATCGGCCGCATTGTCGCCGCTTCTGATGCGTCTGACGGGGTAACTCTGAACTATAGCCATTTCAACGAAAGTAATATCCACGGCGACGCGATCATCAATATCACCGGCGGCAGCGTCAGTAAAGCAGTGGGCGATCCCAACAGAAATACACCTAATACCGCTACCGACCACCGTATGGTACTGGGCGCAACACGCATGAATATCTCCGAGAGCAACGACTTCGATTACTTCGATCTGTTTGACCTCGTTAACATTACGGGCAAAGGCACGGCCAACAGCGTAGTCGTTTCGACCGCTTCAAAAGCAGGCGAGACCTTTACCGATACGCCGCTGACCTTCTGGAGCTCCTCCAATAACAGCAATCCTCAGGGCTTCATCGGCTCGATCAGAGTCGCTGACGGCGGTAAGCTCGTGCTCAACAAGGGCGGCACGATCAACAAAGCGTTTGACCACTATGTCGGCAATACTTATCAGTACAATGCCTACGAAGGCAACACAACATTGAAAGGCTCCCGGAACGGCACCATACACTACATCTCCAAGGCGTGGATCGGCGAGACCAGCGAGGCGCGCCGTTCCCTGAGTACCCTTGCGATCGACGGAAGCGCGACCGGCGCCAATATCTCCGCGGCTTCGGCTTCCAGCTTTACGGACGGTACCGACAGATGCGGTCTGCGCATCCACGGCAACGTGCAGGGTGAGATCGCG
>ONAS01000068.1 GCA_900315815.1 uncultured Eubacteriales bacterium | reverse complement strand
CGATAACCAAGAATATCGTCGAACTGATGGTAGCGGAAGATCTTGTGGACCTTATCCACCTGCCACTGCTTGATGTTCTCGGTGTGCGGATAGGGGAGCCAGAAAAGCCGCTTGGAAAAATGCCTGACGATGGTGTGCTTATGCAGGAATTTCTGGTCGTTATACCGCTGGGGAAGCATTTTGCGCTTCGTCGTCGAGCGGATCAGCGCGCTCTGGTCGGCAAAGACCAGCTTTTTCTGCCTGAGGATCTCTCGCGCCTTTTTCAGAATGCCGGTCCTGCGCATCTCGACCATGTTGAACAGGAGCACGCCGGCGTTGATATAGCGCGGATGGATGAGGTACTTGCCGTAGTGATCGCGCGCCGCGGCATACTCATACCCGTCGATATCGATATCGTACAGGAGATGCACATCGCGTTGGAACAGGACGTCCGCGTCGAGATACAGGATCCTGTCGGGCATGCCGTCCACCAGATCGGCGAGAAGCCGGATCAGCGTATAGGGAGAGCAGTAGGCGCTCTCATTGGGACAGCGGGCGAACTCCTGCTCGTAAAGATCGGTGACGTCATATACCTTGACGGTGTTCCCGGGGTTATAGGTTTTGATCACACGATCGAACAGGGCGATCTCGTCCTCTGTCAGACCCGTATACTTTTCATTCAGACGGGTCAGCTCCATGGTGTAAATATAAAAAGCGAATGGCTCCTTGGATTCGGTACGCTTCATCAGCGACAGTGCGCATGTCAGAAAGCCGTCGAAGACGCCGCTGTTGCCGCAGAACAGTACGTTTACCATTTTGTCACTCCTTGCTGTTGTCTTTTTTGATGTATTTGATGACTTCCGTATCCGAGTTTTCCGCCCGCTTGACCATCGTTTGGTAAACCTCGTCCCTCAGCTTTTTGCGGCGCTGCTTGATCGGCAGCTCCATATCGGGGAAGAACGGACCGTCGATATAGGTGACCGTCCGCGGCTTTTTTGATTTGCCGCGTCTTTGGTAGGTGTTGACAAAGCAGAACACCGGGACGTCGGACTTTGCCGGATAGCCGAAGGAGGTATCGGGGAAATTGCGGATCTTGGTATAGTAGGGCCAGATGTGCGCCTCGGGGTAGATCACGACCGCGTGACCCTTTTCGATACGGCCCTTCACACATTCTGAAAAATGCTTGTACGCGTCACGCGTATCGGGGAGAGGGATCGCGCCCAGCGAAGGATTGATCCGTCCGAGGACCGGCATCGACACATTGTTGGGATGTACGATAAAGGAGACCCTTTTCGGAAAGCAGAAGACATTGGGCGTCAGCGGGTCGCCGATATCATTGGTGTGGTTCCCGTAGACATAGATCCCTTTTTTGCGAAAGGGTCTGAGCTTTTCCTTGCCGACGGATCGCTGGTGCAGCGACAGCTTGACGTAAAGGAACGCCAGAGGGGTCGCGATGATCCGATACCAGAAAAAACGGGTGAACGCCCGGATGGGTCCGTGCCTGTCATAGATATAATCGCCGTCGATCGTCCGCGGTTCGATCACCGCCGTGGAGAATTCTTCGTTCAGCTCGTCTTCATAATAGATGACCGTGCGCTTGTCCAAATTCTCCCCTCCCATCATGCTTCAGCGGTCTGCCGCAGGCGGCGTCAGCGCCATGAAAGTCAAGTGCCGTTCGCCTGCGTCCACCGTTATTATAGGGATTATGTCGTAAAAAGGAAACCTACTTATTGTTGAAATTCGTCTACCATCCGTGTTGCGCAGTAGAATCGCTCTACTCCACACTCTACTGATTGTAGAACAGACCGGAAAACCCAGTATTTATGCGGATTTTCGGCGATGAGAAGGCAGGCTGATTTTTCCTTGCCGAGGGCAGGAAAATCCGCCCGAAATGCTTGTCAACTCTCAGGAGAGTCGAAAACTCCGCCCTTGTGACGCCCGCTGAGGAGATCCGGATGACGGATCACGCGGCGCCGGAAGGGACGTCCGAATTCCGGAAAAGATCGCATATCCGACGGTCGGCGGGCGATGCTCCCGCCCTTGATTGATGCTCCCTGCGATCTGTTCGGCAGGTTCATCTGATACTATCATACAGTACGATCCGAATTCTATTTTTCTGTTATGGAAAAATTTTTTCAAAACAGTCGCGGAAATGATTGTTTTTTTCGACAAATTATGCTACAATACATTTTACACGCAGAATTACCGCTGTTTACACAGCGCTGATCTTGAAATGAGGAACCGAAATGAAAAAAATCGTTTGCCTGTTGCTGTGTCTGATGATGGCAGCGATATGCTGTGCCTGCGGTGAGGATAAGGACGGCTCAGCCTCCTCAGAGGCTCAAGCGCAGGTCCCGACCGAAGAGGAGATCCTGCATCCCGTATCGGCGTCGTGGTTTGACGACGCGGTATTTGTCGGCGACAGCATCACCCTGAAGCTGAACTACTACTGTGAGGACGATCCCTCTGCTTTGGGAGACGCGGAATTTTTCTGCTCCGGCAGTCTGGGCTTTCAGAACGCCCTGTGGGATCTCGACGATCCCAACGCGGTCCATCCCTATTACCGCGGTGAGATGGTGCTGACAGAAAACTGCGCCGCGGCGACAGACTCTTCTAAGGTATTCATCCTGCTCGGGATGAACGATATCGGACTTTACGGTGTCAAAGGAACGCAGGAAGGCTGTGAAAAGCTGGTCGCGAAGATCAAAGCCAAGTCTCCGGACGTCAAGATCTATTTGCAGTCGGTGACGCCGATGCTTTCCGCCTTTGAGTACGAGGACTATACGAACGTGAACATCGACGTGTTCAACGCATGGCTGAAGGAATACTGCGAAAAGAACGGCTACCGATATCTCGATATCAACAGCATCATGCGCGATGAAAACGGCGCGCTGAAAGAGGAATACTGTTCCGATCCTGAGGCGATGGGCATCCACTTTACCGACGCCGCCTGCGCTTTGTGGGTCGATTATCTGAAAAACCATGTGTGAGGTCATGATGAAACGAATTGCAGCCATTCTGAGTATCGCGCTGATCGTATGCGCGCTGTTTTCCGCCTGCTCGTCCGACGGAGATAAGGCGAGCGGCGTCAGCCTGAAGGACGTCTATCAGCAGATCAAAACCGAGGTCACCCTGCCCGATACGGTGGAGCTGGATTCAGCCAAAAAGCTGGACCGCAGCTACGGCATCACGGAGGATATGGTCGACGATTACGCCGGCGGCATCGATTCGTCGGGCGTGACGATGACGGAGATCGTCCTGATTCGCGCCAAGGATGAGAACAGCGCCGCCGAAATAGGGGAGAAGCTGAATAAGCGACTGCAGTCCAAGCTCAACCAGAACCGCAATTATAACCCCGAGCAGGCTGAGATCATCGAAAAATGCAAGGTGGAGACCGACGGCCTGTACGTCACCCTCGTCATCTCGCAAGACGCGGATAAGATCAACGCGATCATCCGTCAGCATATCAAATGAACGTACCGCTGTCCGATGTGACGGCGGTTTTCTTTTGGGATACGATCCCGAGTCGATGCGCTTCTGCACGCGTGCTTTTTTTCAAAACGGGTATAATAATTCTGAAGAAGAATTATTATCACACCCCTTTGTAGTATAGTTGAAACGGTGTTAAATCGAATAAACAACGCAAGAAGGATGATTATGGTTACTCGCAGATTTACCTCGAAATCCCGGAAGGCTTTGCGCACAGCGGCGATGCTTCTGGCGCTTTTGATGGTCTTTTCCGTATTTGCCGTTACCGCCTCCGCTTATGAGGTGAAGGGCAATACACTGGCAGAGGTCCTCGGCATGGACGGCGCGATCTATTATCAGTGGCTGAAATCGCACGAGAACGATACCTATTATAATACGACCCCGTACGAGCATGCCGACCACAGAAACCCGAACGGCGACTGCGACGGCGCCAACGGCGTGCTGGATACGCCCGGCGTACCCGCTTTGAACTGCATGGGCTTTGTATGGCACGCGCTGTATATGCCGACTCTGATGAGCGGCGGCGATACCGATCTGATCCCCGCCTACGGCAAGGGCGGCTGGTACGGTCTGTATTACGGCTACGACCTGAGCCGCCGGTATTTTGATTCCAAGGCAGAGCTGCTCAACTCCGGATACGCGGAACCGGGCGATATCATCTGGATGTTCGTCGAGAACGAGCATGTCGCCGACGACTCCAACCACATCGCCATCTACATGGGCGACGGCCATTCCGACAGAGTCTGGCACGCGGTCAAGGCGGGCTGCGAGTTCGGTTATATCAACCCGACCTATGAACAGTATCTGGTCATCAAATCCGGCGTTATCCGCAAGCTGGATACCCCGGTCATCAAGTCCGTCGTCAACGCCGATCTCGGTCCGAAGATCACATGGAACAAGGTCAGCGGCGCAACATGGTACAAGGTCTTTGTCAGAAACGGCAGTAAGTGGAAGGAGCTGGGCTACACCCGCAACAACTACTTTGTCGACAAGACCGCCAAGTCCGGCCGGTCGTATACCTACACGGTACGCTGCTGTGACAACAAAGGCAAATTCATGAGCGATTACGATAAGAACGGAAAGTCCGTCCTCTACTACGCGGCTCCGGGTTCCTTCAACGCCGAGTGTAGCGCGAACGGGATCCGCTTCTCCTGGAGCGCGGTCGAATGCGCGTCCAAGTACCGCGTCTATCGCAGGACCGCCGGCAGCGACTGGCAGGTCGTCGCGCGAACCGCCGAAACGTCCTTCCTCGATACAAAGGTCGAGGCGGGCAAGCCCTACCTTTATACGGTCCGCACCCTCGACAGCAACAATGTAACGGTCAGCGGCTTCAGAACGCCCTTGAAGGCATATATCATCAGCGACGTCCCGAAGATCTCCGGCGATTATGTGAGCAACGCGGGTCTGACCCTGACATGGGACAAGATCAAGGGCGCGGAGAAATACGTCGTCTATAAAAGATCCGGCGCCTCCTGGAAGAGGGCAGGCGTGACCGACACCAACAGCTTCACCTATCAAACGCCCGACAGGAATGTCGAGACTGTCTATACCGTGCGCTGCCTCAGCGGCACCGGCAACGCGTTCACCAGCGGCTACGACAAAGCCGGCTATACCGCGATGTTCCAGAGCGCGCCTGCGATCTCACGCCTTGAAGCGGTCGAAAACGGCGTCAAGCTGACATGGTCCGCACAGGAGAACGCAGAGAATTACCGCATCTACAGAAAGGAAGCCGCCGGCAAATGGACGGTGCTTGCCGATACCGACGGTCTGAGCTATGTCGATACGACCGCCGCGACAGGCAAGAGCTACACCTACACACTGCGCGTGCTGTCTGCAGACGGCAAGAAGCTGCTCAGCGGTTTCGATTCAAAGGGCGCTTCGCTGAATTACGCCGCAGTTCCCGCAGTGACTGCCGCGGCGACAGACAAGGGCATCCGACTCAGCTGGAACAAGGTCCCGAACGCGTCTGTTTACAGAGTCTTTGTGAAGAAGGACGGCGCATGGCGCGGTCTGGCGAACACCAAGAGCACCGAATACCTGTTCACGGGCGCCGAGAGCGGCGTCGAATACACCTTCACGGTGCGCTGTGTCGATTCCGGCACCAAGTGGTTCAACAGCAGCTGCAATAAGAGCGGCGTGACCGCTGTCTATGTCGATCCGAACGCCCCGACAGAGGCGACAGAGGCGACCGAGCCCGCGCTTGCCGAGACCGGCGAGCAGGAGACCGAGGCGGCGGCTCAGGCGCCCGCGGAGATCCCTGCCGAGGCGGTAACGGAGCCTGCTGAGCAAGCGGTCACCGAACTGCCCGCAGAAGAATAATCGCAAACGCGCGGAGTCCTTGGATCCCGCGCGTTTTTGTCTGTCTGACGCGGGAAATATCCGGCGCGGCAGGCGTTTTCGTATAGACTTTGCCGCGGAAATATGCTATAATCACATCGTCAGCAATCATCCGCCTGTATTGTTTTGGGAGGTATTTGAATGGCAGAATATTATAAGGACGCGCAGAGACTGGGGCAAAAGGAATACAAGCTTGCCGTGTCAAAGGGGGAGAGCGGTACGCTTCCCGCCTTGGATGATATCCTCTCAGGCGTCAGGACCGCCGGAGCGGTCGATTTGGGGCTGGTACAGATCCCCTCCGATCGTATCGCCGGCACCAAATCCCCCGGCAGAGTCGCGGCGTTCGCGCCGAACTTCATGCCGATATTGGAGGAAAACACCGAGTTTGCCCAAAAGTGGAAGAGCCTGTGCGACGCGCACATGAACGAGGGCATCCGTGACCCTGTCAAGGCTTACGAGTACATGAACCGCTTTTACATCGAAGAGGGCAACAAGCGTGTCAGCGTGCTGAAATTCTTCGGCGCGTACAATATTCCCGGAAATGTCATCCGCATCCTGCCCGAGCGCAACGGGGACGAGGATGTCGAGATCTACTATGAGTTTGTTGATTTCTACCAGTACAGCAGGATCAACTTTATCGAATTCACCAAAAAAGGCAGTTATCTTGCACTGCAGAAGGCGCTGGGCAAGGAATCCGACGAGGTATGGAGCGAGGACGATCAGCGTGAGTTTTCCGCCGCTTACTACTATTTCCTCAAGGCGTACAATGCCAGCGGCGGGTCAAAGCTGAGGACCACGCCGGGCGACGCCATGCTCAGCTATATCCAGGTCTACGGCTACGGCGACCTGATCGTCACCGACCCTGCCGATATCAAAAAGAATCTCGGCAAAATGTGGGAAGAGGTGAAGCTCCAGCAGGAGGAGGTCCCGATCGTCGTCAAGCTCGACCCCCCCGAGGAAAAGAAATCGCTCAACGAGCTGAAAAAGCCGACCATGCTCCAAAGTCTGATGGGTCAGGCGCCGCCCGAGCTGATCGTCGCGTTTATCCACGACGGCAATCCGCTGAGCTCCGGATGGGTGCATGACCACGAAGAGGGCAGACAGCATGTGCAGAAGTTCTATGAAAACAGGATCCATACCGCGTCCTATAACGACGCGATGAACGGCGATCCGCTCGAGGTGATCGAGGAAGCGATCGCCGACGGCGCAAAGCTGATCTTCACCACCTCGCCGCGTCTTTTGCAGGCGAGCCTGCGTGCGGCGGTGGATCATCCCGATACCGTCATCATGAACTGCTCTCTCGGAACCTCTCACCGCTATATCCGCACCTACTATACCCGTATGTACGAGGTCAAATTCATTTTGGGCGCGCTTGCCGGTACGCTGACCGAAAGCGGTAAGCTTGGCTATGTCTGCGACTATCCGATCTACGGCCAGATCGCGGGCATCAACGCGTTCGCGCTGGGCGCGAGGATGACCTGTCCCAAGGCGAAGGTCTATCTCGAGTGGTCCGGCATCAAGGGCGCCGAGGAAGCCGCCCAGTCTCTCCGCGATCAGAACATCCGCATCATTTCGTCGCAGGATACCGCGCGTTTTCTCAAGGACGACCGCCTGAGCTTCGGCCTTTCCTATGTCAGCGGCGCTGAAAAGCGCCTGCTCGCCAATCCTGTGTGGAAGTGGGGCAAATACTACGAGGAGCTGCTGCACCGCTATCTGGACAAGAGCATGCAGGCGGAATACGAGCAAAGCAACCTTGCTTTGAACTATTACTGGGGCATCTCCGCGGGCGTCGCGGATGTGATGTATTCCGACGCGCTGGAGACCTCCTCAAAGCATTTTGCCGATCTGATCAAGGACAGCATCATCAACAATATCTGCACGCCGTTCCGCACACCGATCACGACCCAGAGCGGCGAGGTCGTCGGTGAGGGAGAGGCAAGCCTTGATCTGAAGCAGATCATCACGATGGATTATCTGGTCGAGAACGTCGTCGGCGAGATCCCTCAGTACGAAGCGCTCAGCCCGATGGGCAAGGCGACCGTCGAGACGGCGGCGGGCATCGAGAACGCCCAGCCCGGCACTGCGGATCTGGCGTCCAAGCCGTCGGCGCCCGCACAGAATGAAGCGAATGCTCCCGCAAAACCCGCGCCTGCATCATCTAAGCCTGCGTCCGCAACGGTTTCTCCCATCTCAACCAAGCCTGCGGAGCCTGCGTCTGCAACGGCTTCTCCCACGTCAGCCAAGCCTGCGGCGCCCGCGTCCGCAACGGCTTCTCCCGCAACGGCTTCTCCCGTGTCAGCCAAGCCCGCGCCATCCGCTCCCGCGCCGTCCGAACCTGCGTCGGCCGGGTCCACCGGGGAGGCAGACGAATGAGGGTATTGCTTGTCGCGGATGTAGAGTCAAAGTATCTGTATGACTATTATCAGCCCGGCAAGCTCAAGGGGTATGATCTGATCATTTCCTGCGGCGATCTGTCCGCAGAATATCTGGAATTTCTGGTAACGATGGCGGGATGTCCGCTGTTGTATGTCCACGGAAACCACGACGACTATCCGCGTGAACCGGAGGGCTGTGTCTGTATCGATGACAGGCTCATCGAGATCAACGGCCTGAAGATCATGGGCCTCGGCGGCTGTTTCCGTTACCGTGAGGGCAAGTATATGTACACCGAAAGCGCGATGCGCCGCAGAGTCCGCCGCCTCAGACGCAAGGCGGAGCGAGCGGGCGGCGTGGACATCTTTGTCGCCCACGCGCCGGCGCGTCACGTCAACGACTTTGAGACCCTCCCGCACCGCGGCTTTGAGTGCTTTACTGCGTTTATCCGCAAGTATCATCCGCGTTTCTTTATCCACGGTCATATTCACAAAAGCTACGGCCGCGTGCCGCGTCTGAGCGAATATGAGGATACGACGGTCATCAATGCCTGCGAGCGATATACCTTTATGATCCACGACGGATCCGACACACAAGAATAAACAGCATCAAAAAACTCTCCGACCGAGAAGTCGGAGAGTTTTTGCGTATATGACTATAGAAACTGTATGATCGCTTACATGCCGCCGGGGCCGCCCATGCCGTTGGGTCCGCCGTTGCCTCCGGGACCGCCCATACCGCCGTGTCCGCCCATCATCTGGTTGGTGATCTCATTGGTGAGCTCGCCGTTGACGTAGATGGTGCCGCCGGTATATTCGCACTGTCCGTCATAATCGAACGGGGACTGCGCGTTGATATTGAAGGTGCCTCCCCTGATGTAGAGGTCGCCGTTCGAGTCGATCGCGTCGGTGTCGCCCTGACCCATATCGATGTTGATCTCGCCGCCGTTGAACTCTGCAGTCACATTGTAGGCGGATGACTTGGAGGAGGCGTTGATGCCGTCGTCGGAGGCGGTGATATGGACGGTGCCGCCGTGGATCTGGATGTAGGTCGCTTCAAGACCCTCAGAGCTGTTCGTTGTGACGGTGCCGCCGTCGATCTGGAGAACGGTGGTCGCCTGGATGCCGTCGCCGGATGCGTTCACGGTCACAATGCCGCCGCCGATGTAGATATAGCCGGTGCTGTTGTCGTCGTCGTTTTCGGCGTGGAAGCCGTCTTTACCGGTGTCGATGGTGATATTGCCGTCCGCCATCACGATGGAGTTGTTCGCTTCGATCGCGTCGGACGCGCAGGTGATGTTGATGGTGCCGCCGGTGATCTTGATATCATCCTTGCCGCTGATACCGTTATCGGTCGAGCTGATCGTCAGCGTGCCCATGCCGTTGAGGACGATATCGTCCTTCGCGAAGATCACGGCGTCGGTATTGGTGTCGCCGTCGGCGGTGAAGCTGCCGCTGACCGTCAGCTTGTTGTCGGAGCCGTCCGCGGTCGTGATAAAGACCTTGTCGGCGTTCTTGACGTAGATCGCGGGAGCCGCGTCGTTGGTGATGCTGACGCCGCTGAGTACCAGCTGTACCTTCGCGTCGTCTGCCGCGTCGACGATGATGCTCGCGTTGCTTGCCGAGCCGGTGATGATGTAGACGCCCTCTTCGGTGACGGTGACGTCCTTGCCGTCGCTGAGCGTCAGGCTCTTCGCGTCAGAGGTATCGGCCTCCTGCTTCATATCGCGGCTGCTGAACAGGTCGGTTGTATCGATCATCCCGCCCGAGTAGCCGCCGGTGTAGGCTGCGTCGGATTGCTTGCTGTCGCTGTCAGCCTTGGTTTGAGTGGTCTGATTGTCGGTCGCCGCCGCAGTGTTTGCCGCGTTCTGATTCAGCGTGACCGTCTGCGCCTTGTCAGCTCCCTTCGCGTTATCGGTTTTGCTGCCGGAGCATGCCGCCAGCGAGGCGGAGAGCATAAGCGCGGTCAGGACGGCTGCGATGATTCTTTTTTTCATAGGGATTCCTCCTTGATTTTAAAGCGCCGCATTCGTGATGATGATCGGCGTTTCGTTTACTGTGACTATATCATAACCCCGCTTTATGAAGTCTCCGTGATTGAAATATGACGGTTGTGTGAAAATTTGAAACGATCGCAGAAAACGGCACAGCGGGAAGATACAGCGCCGTCAGGGACGAATGTGCAAAAGCAGGGGAGAGTGAGGCACACAGCGGAAGGAAACACTGCAGGAAGAGCATACAGCGGAGAAGAACACAGGAGAGAGCGGAAGGGCAACGATCGTGCCAAGGCGGAAACATTACCCAAAGAAGCACATAAAGCGGCAAAACAGCCGAGCGTGCGATAGGGAAGAGCGTCCGGTGAAGAAACAGCACAGAGCGCGATAGGAAAAAATGTTCACCGAGAAAACAGCCGAAGCTCATAGTGTACAGAATAATCACCGGCGCACAGAAAAATCACCTTGCGGGAGAACCTCTTTTCATGAGCCGTCAGCCGCCACAGATATTTCCGGGCATAACAAAAAGCGGCGGCCTTTCGGTCACCGCTTGGTTGCTGTAGTATTAAATTACTCGGAAACCTTCTTAACAGCGAAGATACCCAGACCCATAGCAACTACGATAGCCATAGCAGCCATAGCAACCGGATAACCGGTCTTCGGGGAGGTAGCGTCCTTATCGCCGGGAACGTTCTTGTTCTCGCCGAAAACAGCGTACGCAGTGATGTCAGTGTAAGGTCTGATAACCAGAGTCTTGCTGTTCAGGTCGCCGCTGATGATATCATACTCGCAGTGCAGATCCCACTTGGTGAACGGATCCTTGCCGTCGGTAGCGCTCAGGGTAACGGTAGGAGTGTTCTCCTTCGGGTTAGCCAGCTCAACCTTGTCAGGTGTAGCAGTAGCAGTACCGTCGCCGACCGGAACGACTGTAATGGTGAGGATCTTGCCGGGGCTCTGAACAGCTTCTTCAGCGCTGAAGGTCGCGGTTGCCAGTGCGAATACCATCATCAGGACCAGAGCAATTGAAACAATTTTCTTCATTTTGTTCATCTCCATTTTTTTAATTTTGTTTGTTTTTTCGGTTAATAATATCTGAAACAATACTACCTTGATTATTATACCGTGATGCAGATACTTTGTCAAGTAGCTTGTTTAGATTTTTTGTGATAAAATGAATAAATTCTCAGGATGCTTCTTGGAGGATTTTCATAAAAGCCGGTGCAAAAAACAGGAAACAGAAAGGGAAATAGTTATTTTTTGTAATAATCGCTGCCCTTATAATATTTGCTCTTGTAGTACTTTTTGTTGATGTTTTTGCCGTTGTAGACAAAGCCGAGGATCTTTGCGTCGGCGAACCGCATCTGTCGGAGCGTTTCCGCCATCAGGCTGTACTCTGACTTTTCATGTCTGACGACCACCAGATAGCCGTCGATGATGCTGGAGATGATCACCGCGTCGGACACGATGGTGATCGGCGGGAAGTCAAAGATGATGTAGTCGTACATCTCCTTGAGGCGTTCTACTAGCCTGACCATCTCCTGAGAGCTGATGAGGGTGGTGGAATCGGGCGGGACGTTGCCGGAGGGGATGATATCGATGCCGTGCTCCGCGTCATAGATGATCGGAAGCTCGATGATATCGCCGGACAGGATGTTGGAAAGTCCGGGGGTGGACTGTACGCCTAACTTTGACGCGATGGTGGGAAGACGCATATCGCAGTCGATCAGCGCGACTCTTTTATTGATCTGGGACAGAGAGATCGCAAGGTTGGCGGCGACGGAGCTTTTTCCGTCACCGCGGCCGGCCGATACGACGCCGATGCATTTGCATCCGCTGCCGGGGAGAGAGAAGGTGACGTTGGTTCTCAGGGTCTTGTATGCTTCCTGTACGGTGAACGGAGAATTATCTGACAGAACCATTTTTTTCGTATCAAAAACCATATTGACAGTTTTGCGCTTTTTCATTCTGTTCAAGAATTGTAACCGACGCGCCCGCTTTACAGAGGAGCTGCGCGGCGCCGATGCCGCTGAGCCCGGTTCCGATCACCAGGACTTTTTTTCCTGTATAATTCATTGTTTTTCCCTTTGCCTGTATTTGGATTTAATGTAATTTTTGTTTTTTAATCTGA
>ONAS01000069.1 GCA_900315815.1 uncultured Eubacteriales bacterium | reverse complement strand
GACGAGCTGCGCTCTGTCACACAGGTGCTGATCCTCAGCGATACGTTCAGCCAGTTTGCCGCTCCGCTGATGAAGAAGCTCGGCATGCCGACGATCTTCTGCAACGAGCTGATCGTCGCTCCCGACGGCAGCATCACCGACTACAAGCTCCGCTGTGAAAAGACCAAGCTCACCACCGTCCGCGCGCTCCAGTCCTGCGGCTTTGAGACCATCGCTTCCGGCGACAGCTTCAACGACCTCGCGATGATCCGGGCGAGCAAGGCGGGCTTCCTGTTCCGCGCTCCCGACAGCATCAAGGCGGATTACCCCGATATCCCGTCCTGCGAGACCTACGACGAGCTGCTCTCCCTGATCAAATCCGCGCTGTGATCGCTCACGACTGCATGTGCGCTTATCCTGAATACAGCAAAGCCCCCGGATCCGTTCCGGGGGCTTTTGTGATGTCCGTGATCCGATGCGCTTATGTCCGTATGGATCCATGCGCCGATCCGTTATTGCTTATGCAGCTGTTCGCTGACTCTGACCAGCGGCTTCTTTATCAGCATGATGATCGCGACCTCCACCGCGGCAAACGGCACCAGCACCGCCGCGCGGTATCCCAGCAGCGTCAGGTACGGCATGTTCATCAAAAAGCACAGCACCAGCGTGTTCAGCGGCAGATGACACAGCAGAAGCACCGCCGCCTTCGCGATGATGACCGTCGGCAGCTTCAGCTCTGCGCGGTACAGCACCGCGCCGTAGATCAGACCCTCGATCACACAGCAGACGGTGATGCCCGGCGTAACGGAAAAGGCGGTCGGGTTTGCCAGAAAGATCGCCAAGATATCGCCCGCGCCGGATACGATCGCCGCGCAGACGGGTCCGAACAGATACGCCGTGATGACGATGGGGATGAAGGTGAAGCCGATCTTGACGAACGGCACCACCGCCAGCGTAAAGTTGCCGAATACGCCCAGCACGATCCGCAGCGCCAGCATCATGGCGCACACCGCCAGCGTCCTGACATTTGTCAGCTCCTTTGAGGAGTCGCTGAATTTTTTCAGAAAATTCTTCATAAAAATACCTCCTTCTGCATTCCGATCATGACGCGCCGCGTCAGTCTATCGCACAAGGAGGAGATCCGTATGCAACAGCGGGATGCAAGGAATACACCGCGGGCAACCCCTTCGTCATGCGTCAACTCCCCGTACGGCATGCACTTTACGCGTATTCCCTTACTCTGTTTTTTTGCGTGCTTATTATATCCTTATTCCGATCACTTGTCAAGACAGGGTCTGTCGAGATCCAGCCCCACCAGATCGTGATGCGGCACCTGCTTGTCCTCGGGCGGAAGCGCCATATAGTCGCCGAACGCCGTCCTCAGATACACGTCGTATCCGACGGGCAGGGGCATGGACAAGCCCTCAAAGTCATGGTATTCCGCCTTGATGAAGGCGTCGCGCGGATACTTGTTCTGCATATAATGCGGGCCCGCGCACAGCTCGGTGCAGTTGACATGGGTCTCAAAATCATACTGCGACATTTTGCGCTCATGCTTTTTCCAGATCCTGGTGCGGCGCTTGCGGGACTTGACCAGCTTGAGCAGGATGCCGCCCGCGAGCTTTACCAGACCGCCGTGATTGGTCGGTATGACCTCGGTGATGTACAGCGAATACATCATCGCGTGATAATACTGCAGACAGCGTTTGAGCTTCCCGTCGGGACAGCCGTCCATGGGGAAGATGTCCGTCACGATGCCGTGCGGCACATCGATGTCCTTCTGGTTCTCCTTGATCATCGTCGCGGAGGTGTCCACCATCGTCGCGAAGCAGTTGCCGGTGAATACCCTTTCGCCGTCGGTCGTCAGCATCAGATAGCGCTCGTTGTCCGCTTCCTGCTCCTGCCACAGCCGAAGCATCGCCTGATAGTCCCTGCGCGGCATGATGAGGTCGACGTCGTCGTCCCACGGGATGAACCCGCCGTGACGGATCGCGCCGATGACGCATCCGCCCAGCAGATAGTACCGCAGGTGGTTCCGCCTGCAGAATTCGTCAAAGTATATCAGAGAGTCAAGCTCCTTGAGCTGGAGCTTTCTCAGCGTCGCTCTGTCGACGGTAATGATCTCGCTCATAGTATCTCTTCCGGTTCATCGTCGTATTGGACGGTATTTTTCCTGACGGCTTCCTTGATCTCCTCGATCCTTCTCCGGGCGCTGCCGTCGAGACTTCGCTTCCAGAAGGGCAGCCTGATCAGTCCCACCAGCGTTCCGATGCCGTAGGAGATATGCAGAACGGGGAAGAGGAGCGGCAGCAGCAGGAACAGGGGATTCAGCGATTTTTTCAGCACGAAGCTGCCGACGGTGTTGACAAGATTGAACATCGCGTACATCGAAGCGAGGATCGCGATATAGACCGGCTGACCGGTGAAGATCCATACGCACAGCGTTGCTGCCAGCGTCAGCAGGAAGACAAAGGGGATAAAGTGGAAGTAGCTCAGGCATCCGGGACATACGCCGAGCGTCAGCCCGACCCAGTAGCCGTTGCCGTACTTTTGCTGCAGCATGCGCTTGAAGGTGCTGCGGGTGTGCTGGAAGGAGATGATCTCCGGACAGCAGCACAGCTTGTAGCCTGCCTGACGGATCCGGTAGTGCAGCTCGTTGTCCTCGGTGCGTCCGAGATCCTCGTTGAAGCCGCCGACCGTCGCGAACACCTCGCGCTTGTACGCCGCGTGGAACAGGCTGTCGTGATATTCCTTCTGCGCGGCGGGACGGCGATAATCCGCCACCGACGAGCCGAACAGCGATTCCTCCGCCGCCAGCAGGGTCTTGGTCCATATGTTGGGATTGGCGCAGATATTCGGGCGGCCTCCGCCGACGATATCCTCGCCCTCCTTGATGTTGAAAACGTTTCTGGAGACGAACTGCCGCGGGATCTTTGAGTGCGCGTCCACGCGGATGATGATATCTCCCGTCGCGTGTTCGATCGCGACGTTCCATGCGGACGCTTGATTCTTCTTCTCGATCGTGAAGATCCTCACGTCGTAGAAGCCGTTGTCCGCCTCCTTGAATTCCTCCATGATCGCATGGGTGCGGTCGGTGGAGCCGGAATCGATCATGATGACCTCGATCTTGTTGTGCGGGTAATTCTGATCCCGGATATCGCGCAAAAGTCCGTTGAGAACGCTCTCTTCGTTATGTGCGATGGTGCATAGCGATACTCTCATATCATTTTCCTTTCATCGACATCCATTTTGCGCCGATACACAGCGACTGCGTCATGTAGGGGACGACATACAGCGCCGGAAGTACCAGCAGACAAAGCAGCAGCCACGGCGTAAAGCTGAAGATCAGCTGTGAGGCGGCGGATTTCTGCTCCTTCATCGTGCTTTTGGAGAATCGGAACAGATCGCCGATCTCCGCCTGATCGTCAACGGTGTACATCGTGAATACCAGAAAGTATTTCAGCGAGTACAGGACCGGCAGCAATACCGAAGCCACCGTGAGGAGGAAGGCAAGATCCTTGTACAGCACGGTGCCGGCAAAGTCGCCCATAAAGCCGAGCGTGATCACGTAATACGCGATCAGCGGCACAAAGCAGAGCACGCCGGGCAGGAGCATTCTCAGAAAGTAGGAGAGATCCAGCTGCAGGGTCTTTGCGTACCGTTGGTTCTCAAAGTAATAGAACAGGTCGCTCATCCGGAACTTCTGCGTCAGCGACGCCTGATAGAACAGCCGGATATAGCCGTTGATCAGCGGCGAGAACAGCGCACAGACGATGATCGTCAGCGGGGTGAATACCGTGATCTGTATGACGTTCTGTACGATTGCCCTGTCGGAGCACATTGCGACGAAGGTTTCGGTGATATAATTCAGTCCGGTGATGATGAAGACCGGCAGCAGCAGTACCGCGAATGCGGCGACCGCGGCGGCGTAGTTGCCTTTCAGCGTCTGACGCGCCTGTGACCGGACAACAGCGGAAGGTGACAATGGAATCATCCCTTAGTGTAAAGATTATAGATCGCCTCAAGACAGATCTGCGCGTGCTTGAAGTATTTTTCCACGCTCAGACACTCGTTGGCGTTGTGCATATTGCTTTCCTCGCCCTCAAAGACGGGTCCGAAGGCGACGCCCTTGCCGCCCAGCTTGCGCGCGTAGGTACCGCCGCCGGTCGAGTACAGGGTCGGCTTTTCGCCCATGACGCTCTCATACGCGTCGGAAAGGAGTCTGACGATATCCGAGTCCTCGTCCATCTTCAGCGGAGGATTGTGATCCAGCAGCTTGACGTGGATCTTCTCGCGCTCGCCCTTTTCGCGGATCTTGCGCAGGATCTCCTCGCCGTCAGCGGTCACGGGATAGCGGATATCCATGGTGCAGGTGGCATAGCCCTCGTCGATATGGACGGTGCCGACGTTGACGGTCAGCGGGCCGGATTCTTTATCGCGCATCTTGATGCCCAGCATCACGCCGTCGCTGTCCGTGCCGATGTAGTGGCTGATGAACGCGGGGATGGTGCCCATCGTCGGCAAGGCGAAGTTGGAGGTCAGCAGGTCGATCAGGGCGGTAGCGGCGTTGAGTCCCTTTTCGGGCGTGGAGCCGTGCGCCGCGGTGCCGCGCGACAGCACCATCATGCCGTCGATCGTGTAGTAGAATTCAAAGGAGCCCTTTTTCGCGTCGGCAAGACGCGCCAGCTGATGATCCTCGTTCTCCGTACAGTCGAGCAGCGCGTAGGCGGTGTCCGGAACGGCGTTGACCGCTCTGCCGGAGTGCATCTGCGTCAGGGTGGTGCCGTCATGGGTGTCGGCGTACAGCTCCAGCTGTAAAATGCCCTTTTCATACTGACAGATGCCGTACTCGGAATCCGGCGTGAAGGACAGATCGGGGACGGGCTGGTTTGAGAAGTATTCATCCATATCGTGCATGCCGCGCTCCTCGTCGATGCCGAAGATCGCCCGCACGGTGTTTTTGCCCTCGACGCCCAACTCCTTGAGCGCTCTCAGACAGTACAGGCTGACCAGCGCCGCGCCCTTGTCGTCCGCGATGCCGCGTCCGTACATATAGCCGTCGCCGACGGAAAGCTCAAAGGGGAGAGAGTTCCAGTTGTTGCCCTCGGGAACGACGTCAAGATGCGACAGCACGCCGCACAGCTTGCCGCCTTCTCCCAGCTCGATATGACACGCAAGGTCGCCGACCTTCTCCGCCTTCAGACCGAACTGCTCAGCCTTTCTGATCATCCAGTCCATCGCTTCCTGACACGCGTCCGTACCGGAAACGGATTTGATCGCGATCAGCTCTGTCAGATCGGCGATCATGTCCTCCTTATATTTCATTATGTTTTCACCAAAGCTCATACGGAACCCTCCTTAACGGTGTTGTTTCTGTTTTTGATACGATAATGCTTTCTGTATTTTTTGTCGGCTCTGAAGCCCTTGCTGATGATGAGATAGACCGCCAGCAGTCCCGCGCCGATCAGAGAGAGGATGACGCCCTCTTTGAGCAGGGGAGTGGTGTAGCGGAATTCGATGCGGCTCTTTTCGTGACCCTTCACCTCGACCGCCATGAGCCCGATATCGACGACCTCGATCTCAGCGTCCTCGCCGTTGACGGTCGCCGTCCAGCCCTCGTCGTAGGGGATGCTGAAGAACAGCAGGTTGTCGCCGCCCTTGTTGTCGAACTCCGCCTCAAAGCCTTCCTTTGTATAGCGGAATCCGGAGCAGGCATGCTGCATCAGACGCTCGGCGTCCTCCCGATAGGCCTCCTTTGAGTAATCGAAGGCGGCGGTCAGGCTGTCGAAGCCCGGATAGACAGGATGCTCCTTGTTCTGCGGATGCGTCTCGTCGAACTGCGCGGTCAGCCCGCGGTATTTCTCCGGGGAATAGCCGGTGATCTGTTTGTATTTTTTCATCTGCTCCTGTGTCAGGACCAGCGCCTTCATCAGCGCGAGATGCTTGACGTCATCGCACAGGTCGAGGTATTCCTCTCTGGTGATGAAGCTGTCAAAGGTGAAGCCCATCGGCACATAGAGCTGATTTTCATAGATATCATAGCCGTTTTCTGTACGGATATAGCTGAAATACGGCATGTCCGGCTTGTCCTTTTCGGTAAGCCCCGCTTCTGCAAACAGGTACTTGACCGATAAAAGTCCGCGGAAGCCGTACTGCTCCGGCTCCGGTCGGGAACCGACGTCGCGCTTCACGCCGGATCTGTTGTAGAATTCCATCAGCGCGCCGGGGACGATGCTGTGGAACGCCTGGATGTTCGGCGTCTGCCAGTAGATGCCGATGTTGTCATAGGTGCGGTAAAAGTCCGAGCGTACCTCGCGCAGGTCCTCAAGCGTGATATCCTCGCCGCCGTTGAGCGCGTATTTTGCCAGGAAGCTCTCCTCCTGATTCGCGCTGAGCTTTCCGATCCACAGATACAGCGATCCGTATCCGACGATGAACAGACTCAGCGTCAGCGCCAGACAGCGCGTAAAGACTCTCGGTTTATTTTGATAAAGAATATAAAGCAGCAGCGTCAGCACCAGTCCGATGACCGTCACGCCGACAAACGCCCAGAATATCTTGGGATTCTTTTCGAGTCCGAAGTGATATACCGTGACGCCGGAGCTGCGGAACGCCTCATACGGCATCAGTCCGATCGCCGGTGAGATGATCCCGACGATGACCGCCGTAGGGACAAAGCCCTTTCTGAACGCGCATCCTCTGAGATCGTCCAGCGACTTGACCGTCATCAGCGCCGTCACCAGCGTCAGCATGTAGAACCATCTGGCGTAGTAGACCTGATTGAACGCCTGAAAAGCGCTGTTGAGCACGGGAACGAACGCCATGATCAGCAGGATCTTCAGCAGGATGCTGAAGAAGCTCTTCCTGTGTCTGCGGAAAAAGGCGATCACGAACACGGTCGAGAACATCGGCAGGTACGCGGCGACCGACGCCCATCTTGCGCCGGCGTTCGCGGTAAAGTTCGCTCTTGCGGGAAGATCGCCGGGGAAAAACAGCGATACCAGTATCTGCACGTACCGCTGCGGGTTCTGATAGATCAGCGCGTTCCAGCCGTTGATGAACTGCGACGTGCGGTAATTGCCCGTGATCGCGGCGATCGACGGCAGCAGCAGGAACATCGCGCACATCACGCCGATCACGACCTCAGCCGCCAACAGCAGGAATTCTCTGAGAGAGAAGCGGCGGGAGCTTGTCACGAGCCGCAGCACATAGTAGATCAGCAGAAAGACCGCCTGACCGAAGAAGAAATAGTAGTTGACGACAGCGGCGGCGCATACGGAAACGGCGACAACGCCCTTTCTTCCGGTCGCGCGGAATTCATCCATCGCGGCGAGCAGGAGAGGGAAGACGATCATCGCCTCGTGAAAGTGGAAGAAAAAGATGTTGTAGAAGGAGAATCCGGAGAACGCGTACAGCAGACCGCCGATCACGGCATAGCGCTTGTCCCGCACATATCTTCTCAGAAAAAGATAACCCGCCCACGAACAGCATCCGAGCTTCAATATCAGCAGGGGACCGATCGCGTACGCCACCCATGCCGTCGGCAGGGGAAGCGTCAGGTAAAAGAACGGCGAGCCGAGCAGATAGAAGCTGTAGCTGCCGATGAAATTCGCGCCCAGATCCGTCAGATGGCTCCATCCGGTCTCACCGCTGAGCACGGCGTCGTGCGCCAGACGGTAAAACGGGATCTCCTGCACGTTGAAGTCGCCGTAGTAAAGGAAACAGCCGCCGTCACGGATCATCACGGGGATCACGATGCACGCGGCGATCAGCAGACCCCACAAAAAGGCGCGTGATCCGTAATTCTTTTTGGGATACGCGGCGCGGCTGAGAGTCACCTTTCCTTCCTCCGTTCAAAAATACTTTACCTTCCCGGAAATCTATGGTATGATAACTTGTATAGTATAGCATACTTTTTGCAAAAATGCACTATTTATTAGAAAATAATACAAAAAATAAGGAGCCGGATATGAGCAATTTTTTCGCCATGATCTCACGCATGAAATACATCGACCGCTGGGGTCTGATGAACAATACGAAAACCGAGAATATCTCCGAGCACAGCCTTGAGGTCGCGATCCTGTCCCACGCGCTGGTCTCCATCGCGAACACCCGCTGCGGCTGTTCTCTCGACGCCGACCGCGCCGCCGTGATCGGCATGTTCCACGACGCGTCGGAGATCCTCACCGGCGACATGCCCACCCCTGTCAAATACTACAATCCCGATATCAGAGACGCCTACAAGGCGGTCGAAAAGGTCGCGGAAAACAAGCTCGTCGGCATGCTGCCCGAAGAGCTGCGTCCTCTGTACCGTCCGCTGATCGCCGATATCGACCCCGCACTCGCGCCCTATGTCAAGGCCGCCGACAAGCTCTCGGCGCTGATCAAGTGCATCGAAGAGGTCAGGATGGGGAACAACGAGTTCCTCAAGGCGAAGGCGTCCATCGAAGAGGCGATCGCCGCGATGAAGCTCCCCGCGCTGGAGATCTTTACGTCGGAATACCTGCCCGCGTACTATCTGACGCTCGATGAGCTGGGCTGACGGCACCCGGAAAAGCCCGATCCCAAGCCGCTTTTCGCGCTTTAACGGGTGATAATACACAAGATATATGATTAAAAGTTACAAATTATACAATAAGTTGTTAAATTTTTCTGAATTTCGACCATATTTCTTTATTAGAAAATAAATGCGCCTGAACTGTGTATAATAGACTAGTAAAACTCTAAAATGAGTAATAGTATGTTACACGGTGTTCCGTGTTTTCTATTTTTCGCAAAAACAGAACCATAAAGAATTAAGAAAGGCGGGGTGTGTATGGCGAGATTCAAGGAAGATGACGTCGTCGATATTTCTTCATCCAATGCGGTTTCCAAGATTTACCACGATGAGGAAAAAAGATCACCGGCTGGAAAAAAGAGTAAGAAGCAGACGGCGCTGCGTGTGACCGTTCTGGTATTTTCGATCATTTTTCTGCTCGGCGGCGCGTTCCTGCTGGTCGCGTACCGCTACCTGGACTTGTTCCACCACAAGGACATCGAAAAAATGGACGTCGGTCTGGTTGACCACACCAAGGATACCTCCGACGGCAAGAACATCACCTATTCCGGCGGAAGTGATTCGCTCCTCAACGACGAGCACGTACTGAACATCCTTCTGTTCGGTCAGGACTACCGTCAGGATGAGAGCGACTACGGCCGTTCCGACTCCATGATCCTGGTTTCCATCGACACCATCAACAAGAAGATCAAGCTGACATCTTTCCAGCGCGATACCTATGTTGCCATTCCGGAGCACGGCGATAACAAGATCAACGCCGCGTACTCTCTCGGCGGCGAGGCGCTGTCCATCGCGACGATCGAAGCGAACTTCGGTCCCAAGGTCGACTATTTCGCGACCGTCGATTTCTCGTCCTTCCGCGATATCATCGACATCCTCGGCGGTATCGATATCGAGCTGAACCTCGAAGAGATCAAGTATATCAACGCGCAGATCGACGTCAATGACGAATCGGACGTCACCTCCTTCCTCGAGTATGACCCCAACAAGGAGACCCAGATGATGCACCTTGACGGCTGGCAGGCGCTCTGGTATGCCCGCGACAGAGGCGAGGAAAACCTCGGCGGCAATCCCGAGTACAGCTTCTCCGGCGACGACTGGGACAGAACCCAGCGTCAGCGCAAGCTGATCCAGACCATCATCGATTCCCTGAAGAACGAAGCGAGCGTCGGCGATCTGATCGAGATCGTCAACAAGGTAGGTCCGTATATCACCACCAACCTCAAAAAGTCGGATATCACCTTCCTTGTCACCAACATGCCGACCTTCCTGCACTATGAGCTGGTCGAGCTGACGATGCCCACCCAGGGCAACTGGCGTTACGGCAGGACCGACGACGGTCAGTCCGTCATCGTTATCGATAACTGGGATCAGGTGCGAAAGGACCTTGCGGAGTATATCTACGAGGGCAACGTTGTCTACTGATAAGCGATCATTCTATACGCCCATGTCACGTGGGCGTATAATTGCGTCAACATATTTCTGAAATAAAGGAGACCCTGTCATGAATGAGAAGAAAAAGGGAAGCGGACGCGCGTTTTTTATCGTCCTGATCCTGCTCGCGCTGGCCGCGATCGCGGTATACTTCATCTTCTTCCATCATCCGAACACGAAAAACGCGGATGATTCCTCAAAGAAGCCCGCGGCGACCGAAACGGCGACCGAGTTCACGATCACTCCCTGTGACGATGAGGACGCAAAGATCTTTGCCGATTCTCTCGTCGGCGTCTGGTCGTCCTACACCAAAAAGGGCGAGCCGTATACCTATTCCTTCGATAAGGACGGCAGCGTCCGCTATAAGAAGGACGGCGAGAACGCGGTCGATTATACCTACACCTTCAAGGACGGTCTTTTGACGATCAAGGGCGCCGAAAAGAGCTTTGTCTACCGGTGCAGCAAGGACGCCGTCGGCATGATGGCGAAGCTGAACTACGGCGAGTGGAAGACTCTCTTCGAAAAGACCGCAGAGGAGCTCCCCGGCTTCAACGGCTGTGTCTACATCGCGGACGATATCATGTATCTGGGGACCGTCTGCCTTTGCCGTGACGATCGGCTGGAGGGCTTTGAGAACAGCACGCTGGAGGGCGACTGGATCGGCGTATCCGGCGATACCATCAGCTTTGCCGCCGACGGCTCCTATACCTACGTCGAGAACGCGGAGACCTACTACGGCAACTACACCGTCGACTATGACAAGAAGAAGCTCGGCATCACCCTCAACGGCAAGACCACCGATTACGCGGGCGACAAATGGGGGCTCGACGGCAGAGTGTTCCATATCGACAAGCAGTATTACTTCAAGCTCGCGAAATAAGCGAACAGCACAGACAACATCATCAAAAAGCACAAACGGGACTGCCCTTCGACAGTCCCGTTCTTTTCTTTTATCCGATCCTTTCGAACCGTCTGATTTTCTTTCCGTCACGCTCGATGATCTCGCGGAACATCTCATAGGGACGGACCCACAGCTCCTGCTCGCCGTACAGGGCGCGGTAGATGACCATTTTCTCGGTTGTCTCGCTGTCCTTGGCAAAGCCGATGACCTCATACTCGTTCCCCTTGAAGTGGCGGTATCTGCCGGGAACGATCTCCTCGGGCGTCAGCTCCGGCTCTGCTTCAGCGGGGGAGGGCGCGTCGGCATTCTCCTCCGCCGGCAGGGTGATCGCTTCGTCCGTTGTATAGTCGATGCGGAAGCTGCCGTCG
>ONAS01000079.1 GCA_900315815.1 uncultured Eubacteriales bacterium | reverse complement strand
TCATCTGCAACATGGTCGGCGCTCCCCACAAGATCGGCTCCCTCGGCAAGCCTTCACCGATCTATAACATCCATCTGATCGATAAGGACGGCAACGAGGTCCCCGACGGCGAGCCCGGCGAGGTCGTCATCGATATCAGCAAGGGACTGCCCTGCGGTCTGGCTGTCTACTATTACAATGACGTAGAGGCGACCCGCAAGACATGGCGCAACGGCTACTATCACACCGGCGACCTTGCGTGGCGCGATGAAGACGGCTTCTTCTGGTATGTCGGCAGAGCGGACGACGTTATCAAGTCCTCCGGCTACCGTATCGGACCGTTTGAGATCGAGTCCGTCATCATGGAACTGCCGTATGTTCTCGAGTGCGGTGTGTCTGCCGCTCCCGATGAGGTCCGCGGTCAGGTCGTCAAGGCGTCGATCGTCCTTGTTCCCGGCACAGAGGGTACCGAAGAGCTGAAGAAGGAGATCCAGAATTACGTCAAGTCGCATACCGCGCCCTATAAATACCCGCGTATCGTGGTGTTCCGCGACAGCCTGCCCAAGACCACGAGCGGCAAGATCCAGCGTAATCTGCTGTAATCAACGACTATGAATTATAAACGATTGACCATCCTATGCGGTCACTACGGCTCCGGTAAAACCAACATCGCCGTAAACATGGCATATGATCTGAAAAACCAGCGCGACAACATCGCTGTCGCAGACCTTGATATCGTCAACCCGTACTTCCGTTCTAAGGACAGCCAGAAGGACTTTGAGCAGCGCGGCATCCGGCTGATCTGCTCGGACTTCGCGTCGTCCAACGTCGACCTGCCGTCCATGCCCGCCGATCTGTATTCGATCACCGACGACCGCAGTCTGTCCGTGATCCTCGATATCGGCGGCGACGACCGCGGCGCCTACGCGCTCGGCCGCCTGCGCGATGCGATCCTTGCGGAAAACGACTATGATATGTACATGGTCGTCAACAAATACCGCCCCCTGACGCCCGACGCGCAGAGCACGCTGGAGGTGATGGGGGAGATCGAGGGCGCCTGCGGGATCCCGTTCACGGGGATCATCAACAATTCCAACATCGCCCGCGAGACCACTGCCGCCGACGTTCTCGAGACCGTCGGATACGCCGAAGAGGTCGGAAGGCTCTCCGGACTTCCGGTCGTCTGCACGACGGTGGAGGATCGGCTCTTTGACGAGCTCAAGGATAAAATCAGCCCGCTTTTTAGCCTGACGCTTCAGGCGAAATTGATATAAAAACAGAGAAGGGGATATGAATATGGCTAAGCTGACATTCAAAACCGACAACTGTAAAGGTTGTTCGCTGTGCGTCTACGCATGCCCCAAAAGCATCCTGCAGATTGCCACAGACAAAATCAACAAGAAGGGTCATCACCCCGCCGAGTGCATCGATATGGAAAAGTGTATCGGCTGCGCTTCCTGCGCAATGATGTGTCCGGATTGTATCATCAAGGTAGAAAGGTAGTGAAAAAATGTCAGATAAGATTTTGATGAAAGGTAACGAGGCTATCGCAGAAGCCGCGATCATCGCCGGCTGCCGTCATTACTTTGGCTACCCAATCACGCCTCAGACCGAAATCGCCGCTTACATGGCGAAGAAAATGCCCAAAATCGGCGGCACCTTCCTTCAGGCAGAGTCTGAGATCGCCGCGATCAATATGGTATACGGCGTCGCAAGCGCCGGCAAGCGCGTCATGACATCTTCGTCCTCTCCGGGCGTATCGCTCAAGGGCGAGGGTCTGTCCTATCTCGCAGGCTCTGACCTGCCTTCGCTGATCGTCAACGTTCAGCGCGGCGGTCCCGGCCTCGGCGGCATCCAGCCGTCCCAGTCCGACTACTTCCAGTCCACCCGCGGCGGCGGTCACGGCGACTATCACATGATCGTTCTCGCTCCCGCTTCCGTTCAGGAGATGGCGGAGCTGACCGTCAAGGGCTTTGAGCTGGCGGATACCTACCGCATGACCGCGATGATCCTTGCCGACGGTACCATGGGCCAGATGATGGAGCCGGTCTCTCTTGACCTCGACGTCAAGCCCGCTCCCGAAAAGCCGTGGGCGACCACCGGTACGGGAATGGCGCGTGAGCACAACATCGTCAATTCACTTTCTCTCGTTCCCGAGGAGCTGGAGGAGCTGAACTTCAAGCGCTATGACCGCTATAAGGTCATCGAAGAAAACGAGACCATGTATGAGGAGTACAAGGTCGAGGACGCCGACATCGTGCTTGCCGCGTTCGGCATTGCCGCGCGTGTTTCCAAGAACGCTGTCGACGAAGCCCGCAAGATGGGCATCAAGGCGGGTCTGATCCGTCCGATCACCCTCTGGCCGTTCCCGAAGGCGCCCTTCAAGGCTGCCGCAGAGCACGCGAAGGCGTTCATCTCCGTCGAGCTGAACATGGGTCAGATGATCGAGGACGTGATCCTTGCCACCGAGAGCAAGCGTCCCGTCACCCTGTGCAACCGCGCCGGCGGTATGATCCCCGACCCGAAGCAGGTCCTCAATTCTATTATCGAAGTCAACGGAGGGATTCAATAATGGCTGTTGTATTTGACAAACCTCATGCTTTGATCGATGTGCCGCTGCATTACTGCCCCGGCTGCACCCACGGTATCGTTCACCGTCTGGTCGCCGAGGTCATCGACGAGCTGGGCATCGAGGGCAAGACCATCGGCATCGCGCCGGTCGGCTGCTCCGTTATGGCATATAACTATTTCAACTGCGACATGATCGAGGCGGCGCACGGCCGCGCTCCGGCAGTCGCTACCGGCGTCAAGCGCGCCGATCCCGAAAACCACATCGTTTTCACCTATCAGGGCGACGGCGATCTCGCCTCCATCGGTATGGCTGAGACCGTTCATGCTGCCGCCAGAAACGAGAACATCACCGTTATCTTTATCAACAACGCGATCTACGGCATGACCGGCGGTCAGATGGCGCCGACCTCTCTGGTCGGTCAGGTCACCCAGACCTCTCCCTACGGCCGTGATCCCAAGGCGTGCGGCTACCCGATCAAGGTCTGCGAGATGCTGTCCGAGCTGGTCGGCCCCGAGTACCTTGAGCGCGTTACCGTCAACAATGTCAAGAATGTGCGCAACGCGAAAAAGGCGATCAAAAAGGCGTTCCAGAACCAGATCGACGGCAAAGGCTTCTCTCTCGTAGAGGTCGTTTCCTCCTGCCCGACCAACTGGGGCATGACCCCCAAGCAGGCGCTCGACTGGATCGACAGCGATATGCTCCCGTATTATCCCCTGGGCGTTTACAAGGACCGCTCCGCAGAGCAGAAGGAGGCAGAGTGATATGAGCACCAAGAATATGCTTTTCTCCGGCTTCGGCGGTCAGGGTATCCTTTTCGCCGGCAAATTCATCGCATATAAGGGTCTGATCGAGGATAAGCAGGTCAGCTGGCTGCCCTCCTACGGTCCCGAAATGCGCGGCGGTACAGCTTCCTGCTCCGTCATCGTTTCCGACACGCCCGTCGGTTCTCCGATCGTCAGCAATCCCGACATCCTGATCGCCATGAACCTGCCGTCTCTCGACCGTTTTGAGGACGCAGTCGTTCCCGGCGGCATGATCATCGCGGATTCCACGCTGATCGAGCGCAAGGTCAAGCGCGATGACGTCACCGTATTCTATGTCCCCGCGACCCAGATGGCTTCCGACAACAAGCTCGGCAACCTCGCCAACATGATCATCGTCGGCAAACTGCTCAAGGAGATCGGCGACTATTCCGAAGAGGGTCTCAACGCCGCTCTCGACAAGGTCATTTCCGCGCGTCACGCAGACATGAAGGAAGTCAACCTGAAAGCGATCAAGCTCGGCGCGGAATTATAATCCAACTTTCGTGCAGGGGCTGTCCCTGCTAATAGAGTAAAGGAGAAATGTCTTATGGATATCAAAGTTACGTTAAATCCCAATCCTGCTCAGAAGCCCGATCCTTCGACCCTCGGCTTCGGCAAGATCTTCACCGACCATATGTTTATGTGGAGCTGGAACAGCGAAAAGGGCTGGTACAATCCCCGTATCGTTCCTTTTCAGCGCCTTTCCATCCATCCCGCTTCCACCGTTCTGCACTACGGCTCCGAAATCTTTGAGGGCCTGAAGGCGTATCGCCGTGCTGACGGCAAGGTCCAGCTGTTCAGACCGATCGAGAACATCCGCCGTATGAACAATTCTGCCGAACGTCTGTGCCTGCCGCAGATGCCCGAGGAGGACTTCATGCAGGCGCTCAAGGAGTTCGTCAAGCTGGAAGAGGACTGGACCCCGTCCGCTCCCGGTACATCCCTGTACCTCAGACCGTTCATGTTCGGCAACGACGAGAGCCTCGGCGTTCACGCTGTTCATAACGCGGAATTCATCATCATCGCTTCTCCCGTCGGTTCCTACTACAAGGAGGGCATCAACCCCGTCAAGATCATGATCGAGGATCAGGACGTCCGTGCGGTCCGCGGCGGTACCGGCTACGCAAAGTGCGGCGGCAACTACGCGGCTTCCAACCGTGCCGGCGAGCGCGCCGAGCAGCAGGGCTATTCGCAGGTTCTGTGGCTTGACGGCGTAGAGCGCAAGTACATCGAAGAGGTCGGCGCGATGAACGTTATGTTCAAGATCAGCGGCACCGTCGTCACCCCGATGCTGTCCGGTTCCATCCTGCCCGGCGTCACGCGCAAGTCGATCATCGACGTCCTCAAGAAAGAGGGCTACAAGGTCGAGGAGCGGCTGCTGTCCGTTGACGAGCTGGCTCAGGCGATGGCTGACGGTACGCTCGAAGAGGCATGGGGCTGCGGTACGGCGGCTGTCGTATCTCCCATCGGCGAGCTGTGCTACAAGGAGCACAAGTATATCGTCAACAACGGCGAGATCGGCGCTCTGACCCAGCATCTCTACGATACCCTCACCGGTATCCAGTGGGGCAAGGTCGAGGATACCTTCGGCTGGACCGTTGAGATCTGACAGAAAAAATAACTACAAAAGGCGGACCGTGTGTCCGTCTTTTTTGTACTAAAGCACGAAAGTAAATTTGCCCGTCAAAACTTCTTGACAAAGAAATACCGTTGTGGTATAGTACATTTCAGCAAATCAATCCCTTAAATGCGTTGATGAAATTATCGTCCCTACTGCGTGTTTCAGAGAGCCGCCGGTCGGTGTAAGGCGGTACACAGGTATCGATTGAGTCTCATTTCGGAGCAGAGCCGCCCAACGGAGTAAGCGGCTACGGCGTGTCCCGTTATCATGACAGAGGGCTTGTCAGAGCCCGGTGAGTGACTGTACAGTGTTGTACGGTAAACAGGGTGGTACCGCGAAGTGATTCGTCCCTGAGGTCAGTGACCTCGGGGGCTTTTTTATTTCCGGACGCGCCCGATATCATATTACAAAGAGAGGAAACAACCATGAAGCAAATCAAGATTTCAGACGTAACGTTATGCGACGTCAAAAACAACCTGTCCTTCAAGCAGAAGCTGGAGATCGCCCGCAAGCTGGATCGACTCGGCGTGGACGCGGTAGAGCTGTCCGAGATCGGTCTTTCCAAGGCGGATACCCTGCTTGTACGCACGATTGCTTCTTTTGTGAAAAACAGCATGATCTCCGTAGCGGCGACGACCTCGCCCGAAAGCATCGACCGCGCCGCCGAGGCGCTGTCCTCAGCCGCTCACCCGCGCATCCGCGTCGAGCTGCCGATGTCGTCCTCGATCATGGAATACTCCCTGCACAAAAAGCAGGATAAAATGCTTGTCTATGTCCGCACGATGGTGGAAAAGGCAAAGACGCTCTGCGACAACGTAGAATTCGCCGCACTTGACGCGACCCGCGCCGAGGAGGAGTTCCTCAAGGAGGCGATCCGCATCGCTGTCGAGTCAGGCGCGAACGCCGTGACCGTCTGCGATGACGCCGCTATCCTTCTGCCGGATGATTTCGCCGCCTTCGTTGTGCGTGTGACAGAGGGGATCGACGCGAAGATCGGCGTCCGCTGCAGCGATAAAAACCATGTCGCTACCGCCGCCGCCGTGCTTGCCGTCAAGGCGGGCGCGAACGGCGTCAAGACCGCCGTATCCGGCGAGATCACCCCGCTGCGCGACTTTGCCGCTCTGATGAGCAGCATCAGGGAGAATTACGGCATCTACGCCGATATCCGTTCCACGGAGCTGCACCGCGTATCCGATCAGATCGAATGGATCATCAGCGGCAAGGCGAATACCGCCGTGCGTGAGATCGCCGACAACGGCATCAAGCTCAGCGTCAACGATACCGTCGACACCGTCCGTGATATGGTGGAAAAGCTCGGCTATGACCTCTCCGACGAGGATATCCGCAAGGTGTATGAGGAGTTCCGCCGCATCGCCCGCAAAAAATCGGTCGGCATCAAGGAGCTTGACGCGATCGTCGCATCCTCCGCTCTTCAGGTACCCTCAACCTACACCCTCGAGAATTACGTCATCAATTCCGGCAACATCATCACCGCCTCCGCTCAGATCACGTTGAAAAAGGACGGCAAGCCCGTCACCGGTATTTCCATGGGCGACGGCCCGATCGATGCGGCGTTCAACGCGCTCGACCGGATCATCGGACGGCATTTTGAGCTGGACGATTTCAATATCCAGACCGTCACGCAGGAAAAGGAAGCGATGGGCAACGCGCTTGTCCGTCTCAGAGCCGGCGGCAAGATCTATTCCGGAACGGGTCTGTCCACCGATATCATCAGCGCGTCCATCCGCGCCTATGTCAACGCTGTCAACAAGATCGTTTACGAGGAGCAATAAGCTATGAAGTTTTCATTTTCTACCAAGGGCTGGCATGATAATTCTTTCGAAGAATTTTGTGCCATCGCCGAGGATTTACATTTTGAGGGCATCGAGCCCCACAATATCCGCAACCGCATCTTTTCCGACAAGGACAGCGTCTTTCAGGAGTATTCCGCCGCGACGACGCTCCGCATGCTGTTTGAGCGCAATCTGCAGCTTCCGTGTATCGATGTGATCACGGACATCGGCGATCCGGCACTGCTGAATAATTCTATCGAAGAAATAAAAAGCTGTCTGAAGATCGCTGTGAACCTCCGCATCCCGAACATCCGTCTGCGTGCGGAAGCCTGCGAAGACCATGAAGCGGCGGTCGAAAACGTCAAAAAGGTCATCGAAGCGATCCTTCCCGAGGCGGAAAAGAGCCGCGTCAGCCTGCTGATCGAGACGCGCGGTCTGTATGCCGATACCGCGCTGCTGCGCGATACGCTGGAGTATTTTGCCGACGATTACGTCGCGGCGCTGTGGAATATGTCCGCCGCCTACTTTACGGTAGGGGAGAGTCCTGCTAAGATCATCGCCAACCTCGGCGCGTATGTCCGTCACGTCCACCTCAACGACGCGGTCAAGACCGACGGCGGCATCGAGTACCGTCTGCTCGGCGAGGGCGACCTGCCGATCCGCGATATGATGAAGGCGCTGCGCTCCGTCAACTACGACGGCTTCATCTCTCTGGTATGGGATCCGACATGGTGCCCCGAGCTGGATGACATGGAGATCATTTTCGCCCAGTTCATCAGCTACATGAAGCAGTTTGCGGATACCTCCAGAAACGAGACCGCGCTTTACTGGAACAACCGTCACACCGGCAAGTTCGTATGGAAAAAGGAAACGCTGATCGACGCGACCTTCTCCGACGTCCTCGACAGGATGGTGGAGGAATTCCCCGACCAGATCGCGTTCAAATATACCTCGCTCGATTATACCCGCACCTATTCTCAGTTCCGCGACGACGTGGACGAATTCGCCCGCGTGCTGATCTCGCTGGGCGTCAAGGCAGGCTCCCATGTCGCGGTATGGGCGTCCAACGTCCCCCAGTGGTACATCGCTTTCTGGGCGACCGTCAAGCTGGGCGCGGTGCTGGTCACCGTGAACACCGCCTATAAGATCCACGAGGCGGAGTATCTGCTCAAGCAGAGCGATACCCATACTTTGATCATCACCTACGGCGCGAAGGACACCTCCTACGGTGATATCATCGCGCGGCTGTGTCCGGAGCTGGAGAATGTCGCCGAGGGCGAACAGCTCCACGCCAAGCGTCTGCCGTTCCTGCGCAACGTCATCACCGTCGGCTTTGAGCAGAAGGGCTGTCTGACATGGGAAAAGGCGCTCAGCTACGCCTCCAAGACTCCCAAGGCGGAGGTCTACCGCATGGCGGCGGCTGTCGATAAGGACGACGTCTGCAATATGCAGTATACATCGGGTACGACAGGCTTCCCCAAGGGCGTCATGCTGACCCACTACAATATCGTCAACAACGGCAAGAATATCGGCGACCGCATGGATCTGTCCACTGCCGACCGCATGATGATCCAGGTTCCGATGTTCCATTGCTTCGGCATGGTACTCGCGATGACCGCGTCCATGACCCACGGCACCTCGATCTTCCCGCTGCCGTATTTCTCGCCGAAGCCCGCGCTTGCCTGCATCAACTCCGAGCATATCACCGCCTTCCACGGCGTTCCGACGATGTTCATCGCGATGCTGGAGCATCCCGACTTCCCGAAAACCGACTTTTCCTACATGCGCACCGGCATCATGGCAGGCTCGCCCTGCCCGATCTCCGCGATGCAGGAGGTCGTCGATAAAATGCACATGACCGAGATCACCATCGTCTACGGTCAGACCGAGGCGTCTCCCGGCTGTACCATGAGCTCGACCGAGGACAGCATCGAAGTCCGCGTCAACACCGTCGGCAAGGAGCTGCCGGAGATCGAGTGCAAGATCGTCGATCCCGAGACCGGCGAGGAATGCCCGCCGACCGTCAACGGCGAATTTGTCGCACGCGGCTACAATATCATGAAGGGCTATTACAAAATGCCCGAGGAGACCGCCAAGGCGATCGACAAGGACGGCTGGCTGCATACCGGCGACCT
>ONAS01000065.1 GCA_900315815.1 uncultured Eubacteriales bacterium | reverse complement strand
TACCGAGACAGAGAAGCTGGTCTGCCGGCTGGTCATCATCGCGGGAGATCAGAGCGATGAATAAACTCAGGCTGAAGGAAGCGGTCATCGTGGAGGGCCGCTACGATAAGATCAAGCTCTCAGAGATCATCGAGGGACCCGTCATCGATACCGGCGGCTTCCGTGTGTTCAAGGATAAGGAAAAGCAGGCGCTGATCCGTCAGATCGCCGCAAAGCGCGGGATCCTCATCATGACGGACGTGGACTCGGCAGGCTTTGTGATCCGCAATTTCCTGCGCGGCATCATCCCCGCCGATCAGATCAAGCACGCCTATATCCCGACCGTCAAGGGCAGGGAAAGCCGCAAAGCGGAGCCGTCCAAGGAGGGGAAGCTCGGCGTAGAGGGGATCGACCGTGAACAGCTGATACAGTCGATCCGGCTAAGCGGTGCGACCATCCTCGGCGAGGAATCCCGTCCTGAGGGAGAGATCACCAAGGCGGACTTTTTCGATTACGGACTCAGCGGACGGGAGAATTCCGCCGCTCTCCGCAAACAGATCCTGCAGGATCTGGGACTGCCCGAGTACCTGACCGCCAACGCCATGCTCGCCGCGCTGAACTGTCTGTTCGGCAAAAAGGAATTTGAAGCGTATCTGACACGAATACTCCATCAAACACTTTGATACCTGCTGCGATATCTTCCGCATTGCTGTGTCGGACTCCTTGACAGGCTGACACGATTCGATCCAACCATATAAAAAGGGCTGTCACGCTGATGTCACGTGACAGCCCATTGCTTTGCAGCCGATCAGTATTCGATTTTCTTGGAGCAGGCGATCGCCAGAGCGCCCTTGCCGATATGACACGCGACGCTGAGAGAAAGGGGAGAGAGGTGAACGTCCATGCCGGGGAAATGCTCTTCGATCTCCTTGACCCACTCCTGCGCTTCCTCAAGGTTGCCGGAATACGCCGCCGCAAGGTGGATATCCTTGCCGTCCGTGCCGTTGTATTTCTCGGCAAAGTCCTTTTTCATCGCTTCCAGCATGGTTTCCTTTGCGGCTTTCTTACCGCGCACCTTTGCGTAAGCGTCCAGCTTGTCGCCGCTGATCTGCAGGACAGGCTTCAGACCCAGCACGGTGCCGATCGCGGCAGCGGCGGGAGTGATGCGGCCGCCCTTTTTCAGATATTTGAGTGTGTCCAGCGTGATAAAGATACTGCTGTCATATTTTGCCGCTTCCAGGATCTCCTTGATCTCAGTCGCGGATTTGCCTGCATTCACAAGCTCTACGGCGTCGAGGACCGCCTGACGCTGTGTGACGGATACACGCCTGTTGTCAACGACCTGCACCTTTCCGTCATATTCCAGCGCGAGCATGGTGGCAGTCTCGCAAGAGCTGCTCAGACCGCCGGACATCGGGATGTGAACGACGGACTCATATTCCTTCAGGGTCTCGTCCCACAAAAACAGCAGGTCGGCGGGGGAGGGCTGAGAGGTCTTGATCTCGCAGTCGTCCTCCAGCTTTTCATAGAATTCCTCCTGAGAGAGCGATACGCCCTCAAAGTAAAGCTGTTCGTCAATATAAAACGGCATCGGGAGGATGCTGATCCCAAGCTCAGCTGCCTGCTCCGGAGTGATACCGCTGTTGCTGTCAGTGATAATTGCGACTTTTTTCATATAGAAACGCCTCATTTCATGCATATAGTTTCGACTTTTTCATATTATATCGGATAATGTCGGTAAATGCAAGCAGAATCGCACATATTGTAAAAAAAGGAAAAACAGTGTAAAAAACAGCCATAACGGAGCGCTCCGCTATGGCTGTCGGTTATTGTGCTTGGTTTTCGTTGATGCGGTAACACAGCGTCATCAGGCTGTCGCTGAGATGGACGTTTTCCACGACCGCATCGGGGTATTTGCGGGCAATATCAAAGTGACTGAAATTCCAGAAATTGCGGATGCCGAGCGCGTAGAGCTTATCGATCAGCGCCTCCACCGAATCCTTCGGCAGTGTCAGGAACGCCGTGTCCACTTCGTTATTGCGGACATAGTCCTCGATCTCGCTGTCCGATATGACCCGGATCCCGCGGAGCATGGTGCCGATCAGCTTTTTATCCTTCTCAAAGATCGCCGTCAGCTGAAATCCGAGCGAATCGAAATTCAGGTGAGTCGCGATCGCTCTTCCCAGATTTCCTGCGCCCAGCAAAATGGTGCGGTGCTTGCGGTCGAGTCCGAGGATCGCGCCGATCTTCTCGCGCAGACTGCTGACCGAATAGCCGTAGCCCTGCTGACCGAAGCCTCCGAAGCAGTTCAGATCCTGTCTGACCTGAGAGGCGGTCGAGCTCATGATCTCGGCGAGCTTGGTGGAGGAGATCTTATCCACGCCGCTGTTCTCCAGCTCTGTCAGAAAGCGGTAATACCGCGGCAGACGCTTGATTACCTGGATAGAAATTTCTTTCGCCATCGTCGTTACCCGTATCCCTTAAACGATCTCGGCAAGTCTGTCATGAACCGCGTCAAGGAATTCTTCCGTGTTGACTTTCTGCTTTTCGGGAAGGCTGCTGAGCAGATAGAGATCGCCGGTCATGATGCCGCTTTCGATCGTGTCGATCGTCGCCTTTTCCAGCTTTGCGGCAAAATCGACCAGCTCGCCGATGCCGTCCAGCTCACCGCGCTTTCTCAGAGCGCCCGACCACGCGAAGATGGTCGCGACGGAGTTGGTAGAGGTCTCCTCGCCCTTGAGATACTTGTAGAAGTGGCGCTGGACCGTGCCGTGCGCGGCTTCATACTCAAAGTTGCCGTCGGGAGAGACCAGTACGGAGGTCATCATCGCCAGCGAGCCGAACGCCGTGGCGATCATATCGCTCATGACGTCGCCGTCATAGTTCTTGCACGCCCAGATATAGCCGCCGCTGGAGCGGATCACGCGGGCGACAGCGTCGTCGATCAGGGTGTAGAAGTAGGTGATGCCCGCCTGCTCGAATTTCTCCTTGTATTCGTTCTCAAAGATTTCCGCGAAAATATCCTTGAAGGTGTGGTCATAGGTTTTGCTGATGGTATCCTTGGTCGCAAACCAGAGGTCGAGCTTCTGGTCGAGCGCGTAGTTGAAGCACGCTCTGGCAAAGGACGCGATACTGGACTCCAGATTGTGGATGCCCTGGATGATGCCGCCGCTCTTTTCAAAATCAAAGATCGTCTGACGCTTCTCATTGCCGTCCTTGTCGGTGACGCACAGCTCGGCCTTGCTGCCCTTTTCCACGGTCATCTCGGTGTTCTTGTAAACGTCGCCGTAGGCGTGACGCGCGATGCAGATGGGCTTTGTCCATGTCGGCAGATAGGGGGTGATGCCCTTGACGAGGATCGGTGCGCGGAATACCGTGCCGTCGAGGATCGCGCGGATGGTGCCGTTGGGCGATTTCCACATTTCCTTGAGGTTGTACTCCTCCACACGCGCCGCGTTGGGCGTGATGGTCGCGCATTTGACCGCTACGCCGTATTTTTTCGCGGCTTCAGCGGACTCGACGGTGATGCGGTCGTCGGTTTCGTTGCGCTTTTCAAGACCCAGATCATAGTATTCTGTCTTGAGATCGACAAAGGGGAGGATCAGCTTGTCCTTGAGCATTTTCCAGATGACTCTGGTCATCTCGTCGCCGTCCATTTCGACCAGCGGCGTTGTCATTTGAATCTTAGCCATGGCGCCCTCCTTACTTGCTGATGGTGTAGTTCAGCAGACCGCCGGCGAGGATGATCGCTTTCTGGCGCTCTGTCAGACTGCACTTGACGTTGATGGTGGTGTTCTTGGTTCTGTTGTGCAGAACGATGGTGTCGCCCGCGATGATCTGCTCGCGCACCTTTTCGATCGCGAGATTATCGCCCAGCGCGATGTTCGCGTAGTCGTACTCGTTGACGAATTCCAGCGGCAGGATGCCCGCGTTGATGAGGTTCGCTCTGTGGATACGCGCGAAGCTCTTGACCAGCACCGCCTTGACGCCGAGATACAGCGGAGCGAGAGCCGCGTGCTCACGGGAGGAGCCCTGACCGTAGTTCACGCCGCCGACGATGATAGAGGAGCCGAGCAGCTTGGCGCGCTTCGGGAATTCCGGATCACAGACGGTGAAGCAGTATTCGGAGATCGCGGGGATATTGGAGCGCAGGGGCAGGATCTTTGCGCCTGCGGGCATGATGTGGTCGGTGGTGATGTTGTCCTCGACCTTGAGCGAGCAGGTCGCCTCGATGCCCTCCGGCATAGCGTCGGTCTTGGGGAATTCCTTGATATTCGGGCCTCTGAGGACCTCGATGCTGTCCATCTCGCCGACAGAAGCCGGCTCGATGATCATGTTGTCGTTGATGAGGAAGTGCTCGGGCATTTCGACCTTGTAGCCGTCCGCGTATTTTCTCGGATCGGTGATGACGCCTGTCAGCGCGGATACCGCCGCGACCTCGGGAGATACCAGATAGATATCGGCGTCCTTGGTTCCGCTCCTGCCGAGGAAGTTGCGGTTGAAGGTCCTCAGGGAGACGCCCTTGCTGTTCGGCGACTGACCCATGCCGATGCACGGACCGCACGCGGATTCAAGCACTCTCGCGCCTGCCGCGATGATATCCGCCAGCGCGCCGTTTTCCGCCAGCATATTGAGCACCTGCTTGGAGCCGGGAGCGATCGCCAGCGATACGCCGTCGGCAACGGTCTTGCCCTTTAAGATATGCGCGACCTTCATCAGGTCGGTGTAGCTGGAGTTGGTGCAGGAGCCGATGCAGACCTGATTGATGACCATGCCCTCCAGCTCGGTGATCGGCTTGACAGCGTCGGGAGAGTGGGGGCAAGCCGCCAGCGGCTCCAGCGTGCTGAGATCGATCGTGATATGCTCGTCGTACACTGCGTCCTCGTCCGCCTTCAGCTCAACGTAATCCTGCTCGCGTCCCTGAGCCTTGAGGAATTCCAGCGTGTTTTCGTCGGACGGGAAAACGGACGTCGTCGCGCCCAGCTCCGCGCCCATGTTGGTGATGGTCGCTCTCTGGGGAACGCTCAGCTTTTTGATGCCCTCACCGGCGTATTCGATGATCTTGCCGACGCCGCCCTTGACAGACATCCTGCGCAGTACCTCAAGGATGATATCCTTGGCGCTGACGTTTTCCTGCAGCTCGCCGACAAGCTCGACCTTGACGATCTTCGGCATGGTGATGTAATACTCGCCGCCGCCCATCGCGACCGCTACGTCAAGACCGCCCGCGCCGATCGCGAGCATGCCGATGCCGCCGCCTGTCGGGGTATGCGAGTCAGAGCCGATCAGGGTCTTGCCGGGGATGCCGAAGCGCTCCAGATGTACCTGATGACAGATGCCGTTGCCCGGACGTGAGAACCAGATGCCGTGCTTTTTGCAGACCGTCTGGATGAAGCGGTGATCGTCCGCGTTCTCAAAGCCCGTCTGCAGGGTATTGTGATCGATGTAGGCGACCGAGCGCTCTGTGCGGACGCGGTCGATGCCCATCGTTTCAAATTCCAGATACGCCATCGTGCCGGTAGCGTCCTGGGTGAGTGTCTGATCGATGCGGATACCGATGTCGGTACCCTTTACCATCTCGCCGGTGACAAGATGATCCTTGATGATTTTTTCTGCGATTGTGAGTCCCATACTTATACCTCCAAAAATAGACTATCTATCGGGAAAGGCAGTGAACAGGTAGCGACCTGAGCCCCGCCGGTATTTCATTCTGCGCATGCCTGAATCCGCCGCACGGACAGCGGGCTTGCGTTACATTGTATTATACCACTTTAACGTCATAAAGTAAAGATTTTATTTACAACCGATTCTTTCAAGAATACACATTTAAGTGAAAAATTTTTCAGTGAAAATGAACATAGTATTCAGGTAACAGACGTGGTATAATTTTCGATGGAATTGTATTTGAAAAAATAAGGTGATATTTATGTCTAAGAGAGAGAATCTGCGCAATATCGCGATCATCGCGCACGTAGACCACGGCAAGACCACACTGGTCGATCAGCTGCTTCGCCAGTCGGGCATTTTCCGTTCCAATGAGGTCGTCAACGAGCGCGTCATGGACTCCAACGATCTCGAGCGTGAGCGCGGCATTACCATCCTGTCCAAGAACACCTCCGTCATGTACGGAGATACCAAGATCAACATCGTCGATACCCCCGGACACGCCGATTTCGGCGGCGAGGTAGAGCGCATCCTGATGATGGTGGACGGCGTCCTGCTGCTGGTAGACGCCTTTGAGGGCTGTATGCCCCAGACCCGCTTCGTTCTGAAAAAGGCGCTCGGACTCGGCAAAAAGCCGCTGGTTGTCGTCAACAAGATCGACCGCGACGGCGCCCGTCCCGAGGAGGTCATCGACGAGGTGCTGGATCTGTTCATCGAGCTGGGCGCGGACGAGGATCAGCTGGAATTCCCGGTCGTTTACGCCTCCGCGCGTGAGGGCGTCTCCTCTCTTGACTACAATAACATGGAGCCGGACATGAAGCCGCTGTTCGAGGCGATCATCCGCGAGATCCCCGCCCCCGAGGGCTTTGTCGACGCTCCCTTACAGCTTCTGGTCTCCAACATCGAGTACGACGAGTATGTCGGCCGCATCGGCATCGGCCGTGTGGAGAGAGGCCGCATCAAGACCGGTCAGTCCGCAGTGCTGTGCCATCAGGACGGCTCCACCACCAACGTCCGCATCTCCAAGCTCTACGAGTTCGAGGGGCTCAAGCGCGTCGAGTGCGGCGAGGCAGAGATGGGCGACCTTGTCTGCCTGTCCGGCATCGCGGATATCAACATCGGCGAGACCATCTGCGATACGGATGCGATCGAGCCGCTGCCCTTTGTCAAGATCGACGAGCCGACCGTTTCGATGAATTTCATGGTCAACAACTCTCCCTTTGCGGGACGCGAGGGCAAGTACGTCACCTCCCGCAATATCCGCGACCGCCTTTTCAAGGAAGTGGAGACCAACGTCGCCCTGCGTGTCGAAGAGACCGATTCCGCCGATACCTTCAAGGTATCCGGACGCGGCGAGCTGCATCTGTCCATCCTGATCGAGACCATGCGCCGCGAGGGATATGAGTTCCAGGTCAGCCGTCCGCAGGTCATCACCAAGATGATCGACGGCGTGCTGCATGAGCCGATCGAGTACCTCATCATCGAGGTGCCGGAAAACTACGTCGGCGCCGTGATGGAAAAGCTCGGCTCCCGCAAGGCGGAGCTGATCAATATGGGCGCGCGTGACGGTGGATCGACGCATATCGAATTCCGCATCCCGTCCCGCGGACTCATGGGCTACCGTCCCGAATTCCTCACCGACACCAACGGCAACGGCATCATGAACCACGTGTTCGATTCCTATGAGCCGTTCAAGGGCGAGATCGTCACCCGTCACCAGGGCTCTCTGATCGCTTTTGAGACCGGCGAGACCGTCACCTACGGCCTTTATGCCGCTCAGGAGCGCGGCAGACTGTTCGTCGGCCCCGGCGTGGATGTGTACGAGGGCATGATCGTCGGCGCCTGTCCCAAGAACGAGGACATCACCGTCAACGTCTGCAAAAAGAAGCACATCACCAATACCCGCGCCTCCGGCTCCGATGAAGCGCTCAAGCTCACCCCGCCCAGCATCCTGTCGCTGGAGCAGTGCCTGGAGTTCATCGCCGACGACGAGCTGGTGGAGATCACCCCCGTCAGCATCCGCATGCGCAAGGAGATCCTCAGCAAGGAACAGCGCATGAAGCACCAGTTCCGCAATAAATAATCATCATCACGATCCGCAAATACCCGAACGAATAAATCAATCAAGCATCAAATAAGGAAGCGGGGAAGAAGCTGTCAATGTCGCTTCTTTCGGGATATTATGAATTATATTGTCATAGACTTTGAATTTAACGGCGCCTATTCCAAGCGCCACCACCGTTTTGTCAACGAGATCATCGAGTTCGGAGCGGTCAAGCTGGACGACCGTCTGAACATGATCGATACCTTTTCAGAGCTTGTCACACCGCAGATATCGAAGAAGCTGAACAGCCATGTGGCACAGCTGACGCACCTGAAGATGAACGATCTGCAGGAATGTCACAACACCTTTTCGCATGTGCTGTCAAAGTTCAAAAAGTTCCTCGGCGACGGCGTACTGCTCAGCTGGGGCAACAGCGATATCCTCGTGCTGATGGAGAATTACCGCTATTTCTTCGGGGAAGAGACCCTGCCGTTCCTTTCGGCGTACTGCAATCTCCAGCATTACTGCGAGGCGGCGCTGGATTATCACGACCGTTCGCGCCAGATGGGACTTTCCGCCTGTGCCGAGCTGTTGGGCATCGGCTTTGAGGACGGCGACCTGCACCGCGCCCTGACCGACGCGGAGCTGACCTCCCTGTGCTTCCAGAAGCTCTACGACCCCGCGCTGTTTGAGCGCTTCGTGCTTCCGTGCGACGAGACCTTCTACAAGCGGATCACCTTCAAGAACTACAACCTCTACGATATCCGCGACCCGGAGGTCAACCGCAAGGAAATGTTCTTCCTGTGCGATCAGTGCGGACACAAGGCGCGCCGCCGCTCCAAGTGGAAGGTCAAGAACAAGACCTTCCGCGCCCGGTTCCGCTGCTTCCGCTGCCGCCGCGAATTTGAGGGACGCATCACCTTCAAGAAGTGCTTCGACTCCGTCAAGGTCATCAAGCGCATTGCGGAGATCCCCGACCCGAAGCAAAAGCAGCAGCAGACGAACGCCGAGTGACCCCAAATCAATATCACAGCATCACCGACAGCTTGCGTGATCCGGGCTGTCGGATCCTTTTTGAAAAAAATTAGAACAAATATTCGAAAAACTCTTGAAAAATCGCCGATCATGATGTACAATAGAAGTAACGAAGCGATCCGGTAAGATGCTTGTGCCGCTTGCGGTACAGCCGATCGACTCGTAGGATAGCAAATATCCGGTGAATAAACCCAAGGTTTGAAACCGCATCCGCGGACAGAGTGGAGAACATCGAAAGGAACAACAGAAGAATGGACTATTTCGAATGGGCGGAGGAGTATTATGAGAATGCTCGCCGCGTGCTCAGTGTGATCGAGAAAAAGAAGCTGTTATTGAAGGAGAGTAAAAAACTGACTGCCGACCGGCGAAAAGAGCTCAACGACGATATCATCCGGTACCGCCGCATCTATTATGAGCTGAACCGGATCGGCGACACGCTCAGATCGCGGGCAGAAGGTGCTGTACGTGAGGCGTGAGCGGGTATTTCTGACGGATGATAACGAAACGCTGATTTCTTATTATCTGTACAATCACGGTACGGACAACCGCAGTGATCGCGAGAGGATGAGGAAGATCCTGCTGCGCGCGATCAGACACGAGCTGACCGACCGACAGCGTGACTGCATGGTAAAGTATTATCTGGAAGGTATGCAAATGAAAGAGATAGCCGTCGAGCTGAAGCTTTCACGCTCTACTGTGTCACGACACATTTCCGCGGCCACGCGCAAGCTCAGAAAGGTCGCTTCCTACTATGAGCGCTGATACCGGACCCTGTGCGTCCGGCAGACAACTGAATAACGGAGGATTCCGGGGCGCCGCTGAAAAGATGCGGCGCTTTTCTTTTCGGTTTAATCTCAGTTTGCCGAAAGTTGCAGGTATTACGCTGAATATTGTGATTCAGTATAGAATTAGTCTGTACGTCAGTCTATGATGATTGAACGTCAGTCTTTCTGTCGGCCGGCAGCCTTTCGTCAATTTATCCAGTATCCTTTGCCGAACTTTGTGCATTTATCAGGTCAAAAGCGCCGTGTCCGTGCTTTTATGAAACGCTATAATAATAAGTATACAAGCCCGCAAGGGGAGGCCTTACGATGAAAAAACTGCTCAGTATTCTGCTGATCCTCACCATGATCGCCGCTATTCTCGCGATCACTGCCGTCGGCACGCCTGTTTCCGGCGCGTCTCAGTACGCACAGAACAAGGTGGAGGGCGGCAATATCCTCCACTGCATGAACTGGTCCTACAACACCATCCGCGAGAATCTGCAGGACATCCGCGATGCGGGCTATTCCGCCGTCCAGACCTCCTGCATCCAGCCGCCCAAGGACTACAATTCCTACTGGACGGACATGAGCGGTCAGTGGTGGAAGTTCTACCAGCCGATCGATATCTGCGTTGCGGACGGCAATACATGGCTCGGCACCAAGGAAGAGCTGCAGGCGCTCTGTACACAGGCGCATTCGCTCGGCATCAAGGTCATCTCCGATATCGTCGTCAATCACATGGGCAGCACCGATTCCGGCAGCGGCAGGAGCTCTCAGATCAATTCAACGCTTCGGAACGACGAAAGCTGCTGGCACAATAAAAACAAGACCGCGACCGGCAACAGCCACTATGAGATGACCCAGTACGACCTGCTGGACAAGCCCGATCTCAACACCGGCAGCACCAAGGTCCAGAGCATGGTCATCGCTCTGCTCAAGGAAGCGATCGACTGCGGCGTGGACGGCTTCCGCTTTGACGCGGCACAGAACATCGAGGTCCCGAACGACGACAACTGCGGCTCGAGCTTCTGGCCGAACGTGATGAACGCGGTCAAGAGCTATAAGAGCGACGTCTTTGCCTACGGCGAGATGTACTACGACGCGTGGGGCTATATCGACCAGTACCTGAGCGCCATCGGTCACGTATCCGAGCCGGTCAGCGGGTGTGAGGCGCTCCTCGGCGCACGTGACGGGAACGCGTCCGTCGTCGCTGACTATACCTATGACAACAACCGCAGCGCCTCCAACAATGTCATCTGGGTCGAGTCCCACGACTCGTACTTCTACGGCACCGGCACCGAGCGCTGCGGCAAAACGAGCACACAGAACATCGATGACAAGTACATCGTCCGCGCATGGGCGATCGTCGGCTCCCGCAACAAGGCGACGAGCCTGTTCTTCGCACGTCCGAACAGCACGATGCGGCTCGCCTCCTCCGACACGACATGGAAATCCAAGGCGGTCGCGGAGGTCAACAAATTCAAGAACTATTTCAGGGGGCAGAGCGAATACCTCGCCTCCTCGGGCAAGGTCGCTTACAATGAGCGCGGCACCTCCGGCGTGGTCATCAGCAAGCTGGACGGCGCGGGCTCAGTATCCCTGACAGCCAACAAAATGGCGTCCGGCACCTACTATGATCAGATCACCGGCGGCAAATTCACCGTATCCGGCGGAAAGATCAGCGGTACGGTGGGCGAGACGGGCGTCGCCGTCGTCTACGATCCGGGCAGCGCCCCGGCGACACAGGCGACCTACACCCCGACAGGCGTGACCCTGACGCTCGCTCCCGGCGTCTGGAATGCAGACGGCGCGTGGTACGCCGCGTATTTCTTCGGCGGCGGCAGCGGCAGCACATGGGTGAGGATGAACAGCGACGGCGGCGCGTACACTGCGGACGTCCCCGAGGGCTTCAATAAGGTCATCTTTGTACGCATGAAAAATGACGATACCTCCACGCTGAGCTGGGACAATAAGTGGAACCAGACCGCCGACCTGACGCTCCCGTCCACGGACGCGACCTACACGATCACGGGGTGGGGGAGTGATTCCGACGTCTGTCCCGGCACATGGACGATCGATGCGACCGCGGCTCCGACAGCTTCTCCCACAGCGGACACCGCCGCGACCTCCGCGACCGCCGCTCCGACAGCGGCTCCGGCGGCGACGGCTTACTATCTGGTCGGCTCGATGTCCGGCTGGAAGCCCGTCCCCGCGAACAATTTCTTCTCCTATCCGTCCGACAGCGGCACTCAGCAGTACAAGCTGACCGTCTATCTGGACGGCGGCACGACCTGCAAGGCGGTCAAGTCCGACGACGGCAGCTCGATCACCGCATGGTATCCCGACGGCACGGGCAACGATATCACCGTCACGTCCTCCGGCTGGTACAGCTTCTACCTGCGGCCCAAGGGCGACGGCAACAGCGACTGGATCGCGAGCGGCAATGATCCCTCGAAGAAGGTCGTCTATTATAAATCGGTACAGGCACCCGCTACCGAAGCGCCTACCGCCGCACCGACGACTGCACCTGCAACAGCTCCCACAGAAGCACCTACCGACGCACCGACGACAGCGCCGACAGAAGCACCTACCGACGCACCGACAACAGCACCTGCAACAGCTCCCACAGAAGCGCCTACCGACGCACCGACGACAGCGCCGACAGAAGCACCTACCGCACCTTTCACGGATGCTCCCACACAGGCGCTCTCACAAGCGCCGACAAACGCTCCCGGCACCTATCTGCTCGGCGACGTAGACGACGACTGCGCGATCACGATCATGGACGCGACAAAGCTTCAGCGGATCCTTGCCGATTACACCTACGATGACGCGGAGCGCATGCGCATCCGCGGAGCCGTGACCGGGGAGGAGCTGAGCATCATGGACGCGACCGCGATCCAGCGCTTCTGCGCCTCTTATGAGAACGTCAGTGGCATCGGCGAGCGCAGGACCTACGCCGAATGAATCATTTTATGCGGCGGTCGGGTAACTACCCGCCGTCAGAAGCGGGGATGATCCCGCTGTCACAGGGACGGCGCAGGCATCCCATCGCATACCGATCGCATCAGAGCGTTGTCTGCCGCTGACGGACGACGCT
>ONAS01000083.1 GCA_900315815.1 uncultured Eubacteriales bacterium | reverse complement strand
TCGGGAAAGATGATCATATCTGCTCCGCTTTTTGCAGCCATCCTCATATCATCAACAGATTTTTCCAGATTCTCAGACAGCGAACGGCTCATGCTGCCTTGTGCCATTGCAAGTCTCATAATCATAATCCTTTCGGTAGGATCAAAACGCCGGTTCTGTCGTTGGAGATCGTAGCGCTGAGTTTTTTGCTGTCAAAATAATTAAGCAGATAGGCGCTATAGCGGGCGTCAAAAGGCTGCCCATCCGATGAAAGATACTGCGATGTGCAGTGATCGTGCAGGTGGAGGTTCACGCCGAAGCGATCCCGGCTCACATCCCGAAGGTCAATAAATTCCTGTATAGACAGCGCTTTCATGTTTTCATCTCTTTTCTTTTTCACTTTCTTGTATTGCGGCAGTCAGCTTTTTGTTATCCGATTTGATCTGTCGTCTGTTTCAGGTCTTTGAATGATAAATAATCCCGGTAGGTTTCCGCGGATTTTACCGCGTCGTAAATTGCTTGCTCCGAAGCCTTTTGTACCAATATCCCGACCGCATCCGGAGAAGTTTTCACCTTGCCGCTGCACAGCGAAAAAACTGTATCTCCGTCATATACGGAATGAGAGGGTAAAACGGTCCTCGCGATCGCGTCGTGTCCCTTTGCAGACAATCTGGTTGCACCTGCCTTTGAAAGCTGAGCGTTTGTCATGATGCAGCCAAGTACTGTATTCCCGCTGAAAAAGTCTTTTTCATTTGCGTAAGCATTGATGATCAAGTCGGAACTATCGGCAAAGCCTGATGAATTGCTCCTTCTGGCTCCTGCGATGATTTCTCCGTTTTCTACGATATCTCCCACACAGTTTACAGCAAACACTGCTTCAACAACCAGCTCACCGTGCCGATAAACGGAGCATCCGACTCCTCCCTTCATCGCGTTGTGAAGTCCGTTGGTTTTGCCGATAGTTGCTCCTGTTCCGGCGCCTTTATTTCCACTATGAAACGGCAGCCGCAAGAATGCGTTTTGCGCTGCCTGATATCCCATCTTTTCGTCCGGTCTGACTACCGGATCGCCGCATTTCAGATCAAACAGAACAGCAGCACAGACATTGGGAACGACGGTCACTCCGACGTCCCGTCCGATCCCCTTGCTTTCAAGATATCTCATCACACCGTCCGCGGCGCTCAGACCAAACGAGCTTCCGCCGGAAAGAACGACAGCATGAACTGCTGTCCGATTGCATGTGGGATTTAACGCGTCGGTATCTCTTGTGCCGGGTGACCCGCCGCGAACATCAACGCCGCATACTGCGCCTTGAGGAGAAATGATCACCGTGCATCCGGTCATCGCGTCTGCGTTTTCTGCCTGTCCGATCATAAAATCAGGCAGGTCTTGAAGTGTTGATCTTGTCATCCTTTCACCTTCACTTCTGTGCAAAATATTGTTCGTAGTATTCACGGTATGCATCCTGCAAGACTTTGAGCCGGAAAGGGTCCTTTCCTCCTACGGGCTGTGAATCGATCTCATCAGCGGCGATGCATAGTCCGCCGGAGCTGGAGACGATCACCTCGTCGGCGTTTTTCAATTCCTCCAAACTGAATGCCCTCTGCTCAGTCGGGATAGCATTCTCCTTTGCCAGTTTCAGTAAATGCATTAGTGTGACACCCGGCAGGATCAGGTGATCGAGCGGCGGGGAGATCAGTATACCGTCTTTGAGCATGAGCACATTGCTGTGGGCACATTCGGTCACCCGTTTTTCTCCGTTAATCACTCTGTAAAAAACGGTTTCATCACAGCCGTTCTCCACACATCGGTCAGCGGCAAGAACGTTCAGAAGCAAGTTGATGGTTTTGATATCGCATATCTGATATCTGACGTCCTCCTCCGATATCAGACGAAGTCTTTTATGAAAAGGCAGCATTTCAAACGGTCCGGCGTAAGCCAGTAGATTAGGCGTCAGACGGAGCTTTGAATAGCTGTGCGACCGCAGCGCCGTCCCGCGGGAACACTGCCAGTAGATGATACCGCTGTCGCTGCCGCACGCCTTGATACATTTGCCAAGTTCCTTTTCCAGATCCTCTCTCGAAAGCGGGAACGGAATATGGAGCTTCTCACAGCTGCGGTAGAAGCGGTCAAAATGCTCCTGCACGGCAAAGATTTTCCCGCCCCGAAAGGTTGAAGCGTCATAGCAGCCGTCGCCGAAGAATACCGCACGGTCGAGCATGGGTATCTTCATTTCTTCCAGATTTCCGATTTCTCCGTTATAATAGCCGGCGTATTTCATTCTGTTTCCTCAATGTTTTGGTGTGATTTTTTTGTATATGCTTTCGAGGCGGTTCAGCGCTTCGTTCAGCGTTTCGGTTTTCTTGGCGAAATGGAGTCTTATCAGATGATTGACGTCCTCCTTGAAAAAGCTCGAACCCGGCACGGCGCCGACGCCGACGTCGCGTGCGAGCACCTCGCAGAATTCGAGGTCGCTCTCATAGCCGAAGTGCGAGATATCCAGCAGGATATAGTAGGCGCCCTGCGGTACCGTGTGAGGGATCCCGATGGTATCAAGTCCCGTAAGAAAGAGATCGCGCTTTTCCGTATAAGTCCTTTGCAGCTTTCGGTAATAATCATCGCCGAAGCGCAAGCCTGTCACGGCTGCCTCCTGCAGCGGCGCAGCCGCACCTACCGTCAGAAAATCATGCACCTTCTTAGCGGTATTGATGATCGTCTGCGGTGCGATGATATATCCCAGCCGCCAGCCGGTGATGGAATAGGTCTTTGAAAGAGAGGAGCAGGAAATGGTGCGCTCCCACATCCCCGGAAGTGAAGCGAAATAAATATGCCGATACGGCTCATAAACGATATGCTCATAAACCTCGTCGGTGATAACAAAGGTATCGTACCTCTCGGCGAGGTCGGCAATCAGCGTCAATTCCTCACGGGTAAAGACCTTACCGCAGGGGTTGGACGGATTGCAGAGGATCAGCGCCTTGGGACGCTGTCTGAACGCCGCCTCCAGCTCGTCGGGATCAAAGTTGAATTCAGGCGGATAAAGAGGAACATAGATCGGCTGAGCACCCGAAAGCACAGCGTCCGCCCCGTAATTCTCATAAAACGGCGAGAATACGATCACCTTGTCGCCCGGATCGGCTACAGTCATGACCGCCGCCATCATCGCTTCGGTGCTGCCGCAGGTCACGACAATCTCGCTGTTGGGGTCGATCTCTCTGCCCATAAAGCGCGACTGTTTTTCAGCCAAAGCCTCTCTGAAATTCTGTGCTCCCCATGTGATAGAATACTGGTGAAAATCCTCGCGGCTGACTTTAGCAAGCCGGTCAAGGATTTCCTTCGGCGGATCAAAGTCCGGGAACCCCTGTGACAGATTGACCGCATGATATTGTAGCGAGATGCGCGTCATCCTCCTGATGACAGAATCGGTAAAGCCTTCGGTGCGTTTGGATAATCCGGGCATAGTCCTTCTCCTTCTACGAAAATTCAGTATTAAAACGGCGGCATCATGCCGATATCATAAGGCGTCGCCTGATAGACAAAGTAATTGAGCCAATTGGAAAACAACAGATTAGCCGAGCTCCGCCATGTACAAAGCGGCTGCAAAGTATCGTCGTCATTCGGAAAATAATGCTTCGGTATCGAAATCGGCAGTCCGAGCTCCTTGTCGCGGTGATACTCCGCGCCAAGGGTATGCAGATCATATTCGGGGTGACCCGTCACAAAGATCTGCCTTCCCGCGTCTGTCATAACGGCATAAACGCCTGCCTCGGCGCTCTCGGCTAAAATCTTCAGCTTCGGATTGCTGACGATCTGACTGCGGTTTACATCGGTATGTCTTGAGTGAGGCGCGAAAAATACATCGTCGAAGCCTCGGAATAATATCGCGTTCTTGTGAACGATCCTATGCGGGAAAATTCCGAACATCTTGGACGGAAGAGGATACTTTCCGACGCCGTAGTGAAAGTACAGCCCCGCCTGAGCGCCCCAGCAGATGTGAAAGGTGCTGTAGACATGCGAGCGGCTCCACTGCATGATCTCACAGAGCTCCTCCTAGTAGTCGACATCCTCAAACTCCATCAGCTCTACCGGAGCGCCGGTAATAATCATGCCGTCATAATATTCATCCCTGACGTCCGGAAAGGTTTTGTAAAAGGTGATGATATGCTCCATGGAAGTATGGTGAGAGGGACGGTTGACTGTCATCAGTTCCATTTCTATCTGCAGCGCCGTGTTGCCGATCAGTCTTGCAATCTGTGTTTCCGTAACGATCTTTGTCGGCATCAGGTTCAGCACCAGTATCCGAAGCGGTCGGATATTCTGGCTCTTCGCTCTCTTTGTGTCCATCACAAAGATATTTTCTTCCTGTAATACTCTGGTCGCAGGAAGGTTTGAAGGAATCTTGATCGGCATGATATTCATTATCCTTTCCATTCATCGGCTGTACCGACATATTGCTGTTCTCTGCTATAATCCGACCTTTTCAAGCGCCTGACGCAGATCGGCGATCAGATCGTCAGCGTCCTCGATTCCGACGCTGAAACGGAAAAAGCCGTTGTGAAATTGCTCGGGATAGAGGTACTGACGCTCATCGTTCTCTCCCAAGAAAACAATCAGGCTAGCGTCGTGTCCGAGGGATACGGCGTTTGTGATGATGCGCAGATGGCTGACAAAGCGGTTGTGGGTATCGTGATCGGCTTTCAGTCCGAAGGAAAGCACGCCGCCGAAGCCGGGAGCCATCTGTTTGACAGCGATCTCGTGCTGCGGATGGCTCTCGAGTCCCGGATAGGATACGAAGCTCACGCCGGGCTGTTCCTCCAGCCATTTTGCGATTTTTAAGGCATTTTCATTATGCTGTTTCATCCGCAAGGGCAGGGTGACCGAGCCGCGCATGATCAGACACGCGTTGAACGGGCTGATCGTGCCGCCGAGATTCACCTGCGCCTGTGCGCGGATTACGTCAAGGTACTCCTTTTTTCCGATGATCGCGCCGCCCATTGCGTCGCCGTGACCGTTGATGTACTTGGTCAGGCTCTCAACGGTGAAGTCCGCGCCGAGCTCGATCGGGCGCTGGTTATACGGAGAAGCAAAGGTATTGTCCACCGAGAGCAGAGCGCCGTTTTCGTGGGCGATATCCGCAAGAGCGCGAATATCCGTGACGGAGATTGTGGGATTGCCGGGCGTTTCGATATGGATGAGCTTCGTGTTCGGACGGATCGCCGCCTTGACCGCGTCTAAATCAGTTGTGTCGACGATCGTTGTTTCAACGCCGAACTTTTCGTTGAACAGCTCATTGAGCAAGCGATACACGGCGATATAGGTCACGCTGGAAAAGACGACATGATCGCCCGCCTGTAACAGCGAAAAAAACAGTCCGGACAATGCCGCGACGCCTGAGGCGAGCACGATACAGTCCTCGCCGCCCTCTAAGGACGCGATCCTTTCCTGTAAATATTTCTGATTCGCGCCGCCGTTGCGGGTATAAAGATTCCCCTCTGCCGACGACCAGTTCATGTCTGTCGGATCATACGGCAGCTCATATGAATTCGCCATCGTGATCGGCCTCTTGACCGCACCGGTCTCTTTGTCAACGTCGTTGCCGATATGTACCGCACGGGTATGGAAACCATAGCAGTCTTTTTTGATGATTTCTGACATAATCATTCACCTCTAAATGCGGACATTCTGACGCCGGAGAATACCAACGTCAGAATGTTTGTGAATATGTTATAGGAAGAAATGGTTAAGCTATTACGCCGCCCTCGACGACAAGCTCTTCTTCGTAGTCCTTGCCGTAGGTGTCGACCAAGGTTTCTTCATAATCCTTGTGGAAGAACTGCTCGTCGGCAAGAGACTTGATCTTTTCGTTGATCCAGTTGAGCAGGCTTTCGTTGCCCTTGGTGACGGCGGGAGCGATGGTATCATCGGAACCAAGCTTCGGGATACCGACAGTATAACCGTCGACGGTTTTCGCATACGCAATGACCTCGGTGTTATCGTTCGCCCATGCAACGCCCTGACCGTTCTCAAAGGCGGTCTTTGCGTCGGAGTAGGTGTCGTACTTCTTGAGGGTAATCTCGGGATTGTTTTCCTCGAGGTAGATCTCAGCGGTAGTACCTGAGATAACGATGACCGCGTCATCCGCGCCGATCTGGCTGAGGTCGGTGATGACCTTATCGGAGGGTGATACAACGCCCAGCGCAACGTTCATGTAGGGCAGTGCAAAATCGACCTGCTGAGCGCGTTCCTCAGTGACGGTGAAGTTTGCGAGGATGATGTCGACCTTGCCGGTCTGAAGCGATTCGACACGGTTCGCCGCCTCAGTGGAGACGAACTCGACGTCCACGCCCAGATCCTCGGCGATACGGCGCGCAAAGTAGACGTCATAGCCCTGATACTCGCCGTTTTCGTCAACATAGCCGAACGGGTTCTTATCAGAGAAAACGCCGATCTTGATACTGCCACTCTCCTTGATCTCGTCGAGCGAGCGATAGATGGTATCTGAGGAGTCGCTGGTTGCTGTTGTCTCGCCCTTATCGGCTTCTGTTGCTTTGCTGCAGCCTGCCATTACGCCGACAACCATGATGACGGCTACAACGACTGCTAACAGCTTGAATAATTTTGTGTTTTTCATATACATTCTTCTTTCCGGCGTAAGCCATATATTTATATCGTACATGTTGTACGGTATATGCAAGAAATTACTTAAAAAAAGAATCATTTCTGATTCCTTATTCATTCCCGTGGTGCTTCACGGATTCGTACTCGAAGGTGTGCAGGAATATCTGCGCGCGTTCCGTTTTCGGATGGGTAAAGAAGTCCTCCGGATCGCCCTCTTCCACGATCTCTCCACCGTCGAGGAATATCACGCGGTCGGCGATCGCGCGGGCAAAATTCATTTCATGCGTGACGATCAGCATGGTACGGCCGTTTTTGGCAAGCTCCAGCATGGTGTCGAGCACTTCGCGCACCATCTCGGGGTCGAGCGCTGCCGTTACCTCGTCAAACAGCATGATCTCGGGGTGCATACTCAGTGCGCGGACAATCGCAACACGCTGCTTCTGACCTCCGGAGAGCTGACGCGGATAGCTGTCTCTTTTATCGAGCAGTCCTACGCGCTCCAAAAGCTGTTCCGCTTCCTTGGTTGCTTCCTCTTTACTACGCTTCTGCACCTTCATCGGCGCGAGGATGATGTTTTGCAGTACCGTCTTGTGCGGGAACAGTTCATAGTTTTGGAACACCATGCCGATCTTCTGACGGATCTGCGCCAGATTGCGGCTTTTGCTGTCGATCAACTCGCCATCAAGACGGATCTCGCCGCCTTGGATCGGCTCGAGCGCGTTGATACATCTGAGCAGGGTCGACTTGCCGCAGCCGGAGGGACCGATGATGACGATGACCTCGCCCTTGTGGACGTCAATGCTCAGTCCGTTGAGGATCAGGTTAACACCGTAGGACTTCTTTATTTTGTTAATGGTCAAAACCGTATCTGCCATGATCAGTTACTCCATTTCTTTTCCAGATGCGAGGCGAGCAGGCTGATCGGCCAGCACACCGCGAAGTACAGGACAAATATGACGAAGAACAGTCCGAACGCCGCATTGGGAGATGCGACACGGTTCGCGTCGATGATTTGCCGCGCGACCTTTGTTGCCTCGACCACCTCAATCATCACGATCAGCGGCGTAGTCTTGATCATCCTCGTGACGAGATTGATGGACAACGGCAGCAGACGGCGGATCGTCTGGGGAATGACAATGCTGAAATAGGTCTGGGAGCGATTCATCCCTAGCGCATAGGCGCTCTCGTACTGATGGATCGGGATACTTTGCAGCGCACCCCTGACGAGGTCGCCCATCTCTGCCGTACCCCAAAAGGTGAATACGATCACCGCGGCGAACTCGGGCTCAAATTTCAACCCGATCAGCCGTGCCGAGCCATAATAGACGATGAACAACAGTACCAACTGCGGCATGATGCGTACGATTTCAAGATAAACGCGGCAGATCGCCTTTGTCACAGGATTTTTCAGCGTCATAACGACGCCGAGCAGAATGCCCAGAATAATTGATAACGCAACCGAGATCAGGCTGATCTCCAGCGTGACCCACATGCCGCCGAGTAAGCGGGTAAAGTTCGTACCTCTGAACAAAACGTCGAAGCCGAGATCAGTTACCAAAGCTTGCATATCTCAGCCTCCTTTCGACGACAGAGCCGATGATCGACACCGGCAGGAGCACGATCAGATAAAAGACGACGACGAGAAACAGGCTCTCGACCGTGGTACTGCTCACCGCAATGCGATCTTTCGCAGTAAACATCAGCTCCATGATGGAGATACAGGAAAAGACGCTGGTCTCTTTCAAGAGGAAAATCAGGTTGGCAACGAAGGCGGGCACGCAGTAGGTCACCGCCT